>JAFYSE010000015.1 GCA_017546665.1 Clostridia bacterium
TGCTTTTTTACCCCATTTTCTGATACAGAAAGGAGCAGCAATCATACCCCAGAGAGATGCATTACCGTAAAGGGTAACAACAAGACCATAAACGTTACCGTTACAAGCACCACCATAGTTGTAGAGCCAGTTAAGAATGTTTGCGTATGCAGATTCAAGGAAACCAATCCAACCTGCAAGAGAGATAATCCAGAAATACTTATTCTTTGCAACTGCGCGAAGAGCATCAATGAATTTAATTTGAACAACGTGAGTTCTTGCCTGAACAATTTTTTCTTCAGTGTATTTATAAACAATAATACAAAGAAGAACACCTAAAACAGCAAGAATAGGATAAAGGAATCTGTAAACACGAATATCTGTTGTGTTTGTATGGAAGATATTACGAGCAATAATTGGTGTGAAAAGGTTTACAACAGTAGGAGCGAATGAGTAAACAACGCTCTTAATTGATGCAACGTCAGCTCTTTCCTGTGTGTTAGGAGAAAGCACGTGGATAAGGTTTTCATATCCGTCATAGAAGAAATAGTAGATGAAGTTAAGTGCAATATTCAGAACAAGAATCAAAGCACATTTAGCAACATAATCTTTTTCTCTGCCAAAAATCATACCTTCGCCAACAATAAGACTCAACTTATCGTAAGGGAACCATACGAATATGTTACAGATAATAGCAGAAGGAATAGCCATTCTAACTATGTAAGGACGATATTTACCAGCCTTGTTTCTTGTGTTATCGATAATAGTCGCACGAAGTCCTGTGAAAGGAATATTGATGAGAATAGCGATAACATAGAGCAAATACATATCGGTCGCACCAACACCAAGTGTTGAAGAAATGAGAGTGTTACCCATAGATAAAAGACAAGCATTACCTAATGTGATAACCATGTAAGCACCGATACCGCCACCGGAATAAGCAGCGATTTCGCGGTAGTTCATATATCTACCTTTTGGAGGTGTTTTCCAATAGGTTTTAACCTTGTCAACACCTGTTTTAACTGTTTGAGTTAAATTCATTTTTTGCACTCCTTTTGAATACTTTTACAACTAAAGATTTTACCATATTTAATATGTATAATCAATGTTAAAAAACAAATTTTAACAAAAAATGAACGCAAAAAGTTATTTTTTGTTAATACATAACAAAGTATAGAATGTAAAAATGTATATTTTAACCATAGAAATTAGTAAAAAACAAATAAAAGTTTCAAAATAATATTGACAAATAAGATTTTTAAGTTGATAATATATTTACAAGAAAATATGTAAAGACATATTCGGTAGGTAAGGCTACCACAGGGATACGGATTACTGCCGCAAAATAGTGGAGACACTATGAGTTGGTTAGCAAGTCACATCGAAAAACAAGGTGTGATTTAACGTAATTTCATCGCCCTGCGAAGCTAAAGCTTGAACGAAATGCAAGGTATAGTTGACTGCATTTTTGCGTTTGAGCGAGAATGTAGTTTTTTTATTTTAAAGGAGTGAAAATTGTGGACACGTACCGAAGTACAATAGCGAAACCCCCGAGTATTATTGCGGACTGTGTCTGCATATTTTAAAATACTCGCTGAGTTTCACAAACTTAAATTATATTAAGGAGTGAAATGAATGGAAACTTATGAAATCTTAACTGAACTTTTGCGTAACAAAAAGTGGAAAGAATTAAAAGAAATTCTTGATGAAATGAATGAGCAGGATATTGCTGAGCTATTCATGGAATTGGAAGAACGTGACCTTACACTTGTTTACCGCCTGCTTAACAAAGAGTTGGCAGCAGAGGTTTTCGTTAATATGGAGCCTGAATATCAGGAACAGCTTATTCGTGCGTTCAGCGATACTGAGCTTCGTGAGGTCATTGAAGAACTTTATGTGGACGATGCGGTTGACCTTATTGAAGAAATGCCATCTTCTCTCGTAAAGCGTATTTTAAAGCATACTGACCCGGAAACTCGAAAGAGCATCAATGAAATTTTGAAATATCCTGAAGACTCTGCAGGAAGCATTATGACTATTGAGTATGTCGATTTGAAACGCTCAATGACCGTTGCAGATGCTTTCACAAGAATTCGCAGAACTGGTGTTGATAAGGAAACGATTTATACTTGTTATGTAACGGATAGTAAACGAAAGCTTAAAGGTGTTGTTACTGCAAAAGACTTGCTTTTAGCTGACGAAAACGCTGAAATTCGTGACATAATGGAAGATAATATTATCTCCGTCAATACGTGGGAAGATAAAGAGGTTGTTGCAGACCTTTTCGATAAATACGACCTCTTGGCTTTGCCTGTTGTTGATAAAGAAAACCGTCTTGTTGGTATTATTACAGTCGATGACGCTATCGACGTTATGCAGGAAGAAGTTACAGAAGATATGGAATTGATGGCTGCTATTACGCCAACTGATAAGCCATATCTTAAAATGGGTGTCTTTGAAAACTTTAAAAAACGAATCCCTTGGCTTATGCTCTTGATGGTTTCTGCAACATTTACTGAAAAGATTATCACTCATTTTGAAGGTGCATTGACTGCTTGTGTAGCTTTGACTGCCTTTATCCCAATGCTTACAGGTACTTGTGGTAACTGTGGTAATCAGTCGTCATCAACAATTATCCGTGGACTTTCCCTTGGTGAAATCGAGTTCAGAGATACTTTAAAGGTCGTGTTTAAGGAGTTTTCAATAGCGCTTGTTTGTGGTATTGCACTGGCAATCGTAAACTTTGCGAAACTTATGATTTTTGATGACATTGGTTGGAAAATGGCACTTGTTGTTAGTGTTACGATGATTGCAGCAGTTGTTTTTGCAAAGGTTGTAGGTTCAATATTGCCTGTAATCGCAAAAAAAATAGGCTTTGACCCTGCGGTAATGTCAAGCCCGTTTATTTCAACAATAGTGGATGCAGTAACCCTTTTGATTTACTTTGCAATCGCATCTTCAGCATTGAATTTATAAATAAAAACAGTTGTAAGATTTGACTTACAACTGTTTTTTATTATTTTTCAAAATTGTAACTATTTATAATTTTCTCAATTTCGTGTTCGGCAACTTCAAAAAGTCGTTTACCCAAATTGGTGTAATATTCATTTTTGCCTTCGCCACAAAGCATCGCAAAAGAAACACCAATATTTTTTGAGATTTCAACAGCCTTTCTTACCGCAAGATAATAGAAACTGTATTCAGCAGCGTCGTCAAGTCTGTCATAAAATTCAGCAGCCTTTTTAATTACTGTGTCATACAAAGCGTTAACAGCAGTGTTTGAGAGAAGGGTAGCAGGGAGAAAACGGTTAATACAATATTCTGCTGTGAAAACAAGAAGGACTTTAATATGGTACATGTCGTCTTCATCACGTTTGATTTCTCCGACCTCTGCTTCAAGTTGAGAAAGTAGGCTTGGCTCATCAACAAAAATTTCAGCAAGATGTTTACCTAACTGTTTTGCTTTTAAAATATTACCGTTACTTCTGTGTTTTGTCATTTCTGCAATAACTGCAACTTCATTTGAAACCTCTGCAGGTGTATCGCTATCACTAAAAATTTTAATATCACTATCGTCAAAGAGCATATTAATTCTCCTTATTCGGAAGTTTGCTTTGTAGTATATTATTCAGCAGCTTGCTGTGCAGCTAATTTCTTCTGCAATCTCTTCTGCTTTGATTTGTATGTAAGCAATGAATGTAAACAATCATCAGGAGTTACATAGTCACCAATAGAAACAGTATATTCATTGTAAAGACCGTGGAAATCACTGCCACCGGTTACAAGAATTTTCTTCTTTGAAGCATATTTTTTAAGAATTGCTTGTTCATCTTCACTTGCACTTGGATGGAAAACCTCAATACCGTCAATTCCATATTCAATGTAATCATCCAAGATGTCAAGACAACCGCTCTTAACTGGGTGAGCAAGAATTGCAACACCACCTGCAGTATGAATTGCATCAATAACATCTTTTACATTTTCATACTTAGGTACAACAAGAATATTATTATCACTTTCTTTTGTAAAGAGAGTCTTATATAAATCACCGTTAAATGAATCGGCGTAGCCACATTCCATTAAAGCCTGCATAATGTGTTTTTTGTAAAGGTTTGTAGAGCCGGTTGCACATTTCATGATAAATTCAGTAGTAATAGGAAAACGTTTTGCAGTTTGGAGCATCATAAAATGACCTGCTTTTTTGCGAGCTAAAGAGTTTCTTTTACAAAGACCTTCAAGCATATCCGGAAAATCAGGCAAATAACAGAGAATATGCACGTTTTTTTCATTCTTTTCATCAGTTGCTGATAACTCAACCCCTGGAATAACCTGAACACCCTGACGTGCGCCGATTATCTTACCGCGAACAGTTCCCGCAAGGCAGTCGTGGTCCGTAATAGCGATTGTTTCAACTCCCTTTTTCTTTGCAAGTGCAATGATATCTTCAATGCCCAATGTTCCATCCGATAATCTTGTGTGACAATGTAAATCTCCGCTCAAAACTCAAACCCTCCAAAACTAGTGTAAAAAAGTGTAAAATTACCTCAATATATATCACAAGTATATACTATTTTCGCAAAAAAATCAAGAAGTTAAGGGAAATATATTCATAAAATACTAAAATTGCTTGTTTTGTTGTAGGAAAAGTAGAAATAGTCAAGAAAAATTCGTTTGTATGCACAAAAATAAGGAGCCACCCTTTTACTGAGTGGCTCTTTATTGATTATTTAAGCTCTTTTCCGTATTTTATCTGATTTTTAATGAAGCCAAAAAGAAGAATGAGAAGGATTGGAAGAAGGAAGGTGAGAATGAAAAGAACTGTGATTATAATAATTGGAAGTCCTTTTTTACTATCCTTAACCGTTGTTGGCTTTTGTGGTGGTTCAGGCTGAGGACCAATCTCATCACCTTCATATACAGGCATAATTGGCATAATAGCATCATATGAAGGAATACCTGCGTTGTAAAGTAATGGCTCGATAATGCCACGAACTGTATCGGAAACCTTAATGAGCTTCTTTAATGGGATGTGTAATACCTTGATAATTGAGTCAATAATGTTGATAAGACCGATAGCAATTTTGTATTCGTTATCGTCAGGAGTGTAAAGGCTCTTGCCACCGTAAAGGTTAAGTACAAGGTCAACAATAAAGTCAACTACACTCTTATCTTTAATGTCAGCATAATCTTCCTTTTTAAGTCCTGTTTCTGCTTTTGTCCAGTTGCCAACTGTACCAATTTTAAGCTTGTTAAGGAATTTGAAGATTGGTTTTAAAATCCAACCGATTTTATATGTAACCTTCTTTTTGATACTAATTGCGGTAGCCATATCAGCAAATTTATCAATATCTTCACCTGCAGCCTTAATCAAATCTCTAATCATACCGATAAGGTGGTCGGAGAGATATGTCTGCAAGTCTTTTCCGTGTGTGTCAAACTTAACAGGCTCTGTAACAAGGTCAGTAGTTGTTGTAACAACATTGTTATCAGCATCAAAAACAACAGTTCTGATTGTACCGGGGTAACCAACTGTTGAAGCAGTTGAAATGTCATAGAAATAATTACCCTTTGGACTTACATGCTTGTCAATATCGTGAACGTGAGTGTGACCTGTAAGCATAAACTGAACACCAAGGTCAGCAAGTTGCTCTCTACGGATTTCATAATCGCCCATCATATCGCCTTTGCCAATGATTTCATACATAGGAGATGGTGCGATAAGTGGATGGTGAGTCATGGCAACGATGAATTGGTCGTTTGCCTTTGCATCTGCAATCTGCTCTTTAATCCACTCAAAGAGTTCATCGGAAAAACCACTTTTCCAGTTGTGGTTAGTATCATCATTAAGAGCAAAAAGTCTGTATCCGTCAGCTAACTGAATGATATAGGACATACTCTCTCTGTGCACAGCAATAGCTTCATCAGGCCCGAATTCCTTATACATATCGAAAAGTTCTTCACGTTTTGCAGCAGGAGTAGGAACTCTGTCATAACCTTCGTATTTATGAGTCTGACCGTCACCCTTGTAGTCGTGAGTTGCAGTAAGAACATAAACTCTCTTGCCCTTTTCTTTAAGACCACGGAGCATTTCAATAAATTCGTAATGGGAATCGAAGTCACCGTTACTTGTTGTGTCGCCTGAAAGAAGAACGATATCAGTTCTGTCGTCCTTTGCGATTTGTGTAAATGCTGCATCAAGCATTTCGGCAGCCTGTGCTAATAAAACGCCACTTTTATTGTTGGCAATTTCATAAGCCTCACCCGATATACCGAGTTTCTTTGAATAATAGTGTGTATCGGTAATAACCGTTACGGTAAGTGGATTTCTCATAATATACCCCTTAATTCAATAAAATTATCTTACTTTATTGTCAACTTCTTCTTTAAGCATAGCAGCAAAATCATCAAAGCTCATTGAACCAATGTCACCCTGACCGCGTTTGCTTACTGAAACTGTACCATCTTCAACTTCCTTGTCACCAACAATAATCCAATATGGAAGCTTCTGAAGACGGGACTCACGGATTTTGTAACCTGTCTTTTCGCTTCTGTCATCAACTGTTACGCGCATACCCATCTTTTCAAGTTCTGCCTTGATTTCAAATGAGCGGTCGTGATGACGGTCAGCGATTGGGAGAATTCTAACCTGTTCAGGAGCAAGCCAGAGTGGGAATGCACCTGCATATTTTTCAATAAGAAGAGCGAGTGTACGCTCGTAGCAACCGATTGATGTTCTGTGAATGATGTATGGATTTTTCTTTGTGCCGTCTTTTGCTGTGTATTCCATACCAAATTTTTCTGCAAGAAGTTGGTCAACCTGAATTGTGATAAGTGTATCTTCCTTGCCGAATACGTTCTTAATCTGAATGTCAAGCTTAGGACCGTAGAAAGCAGCTTCACCAACACCGATAGCATATTTGATTCCAAGGTTATCAAGGATTTTGCCCATGATTCCCTGTGCTTCTTCCCATTGTTCAGGAGTGCCGATGTATTTTTCTTTATCAGCAGGGTCCCATTGTGAGAAACGGTATGAAACATCTTCGTAAAGACCAAGAGTCTTAAGCATATAGATAGCAAGTTCAAGACAGCCTCTGAATTCGTCTTCAAGCTGTTCAGGTGTACACATTAAGTGACCTTCTGAAATTGTGAACTGACGAACACGGATAAGACCGTGCATTTCGCCTGATGCTTCGTTACGGAAAAGAGTTGATGTTTCGTTGTAACGGAGTGGTAAATCTCTGTATGAACGTGGTCTGTTGAGGTATGCCTGATACTGGAATGGACAAGTCATTGGACGGAGTGCAAAGATTTCTTCGTTGTTTGCCTCTGCCTGGTCAGCATCACCAAGTACGAACATACCGTCACGATAGTGGTCCCAGTGACCTGAAACCTTGTAAAGGTCGCTCTTTGCCATAAATGGTGTCTTTGTAAGGAGCCAACCACGCTTTTGTTCTTCATCTTCAACAAATCTCTGAAGAAGCTGAATAATTCTTGCACCCTTAGGAAGCATAATTGGAAGACCTTGACCGATAAGCTCATTTGTTGTGAAAAGTTCAAGTTCACGACCGAGTTTGTTGTGGTCACGTTTTCTTGCTTCTTCAAGCTGTGCTAAATGCTCATCAAGTGCTGACTGCTTAGGGAATGCAGTAGCATAAATTCTCTGAAGCATCTTGTTCTTTTCGTTACCTCTCCAGTATGCACCAGTACAAGCAGTGAGTTTGAATGCCTTAACACTACCTGTTGACATAAGGTGAGGACCTGCACAAAGCTCAACAAATTCACCCTGCTTGTAGAATGAAATCGCTTCACCCTTGTCAGCGTGTTCCTTAATAAGTTCAACTTTGTAGATTTCACCCTTTTCTTCCATCATCTGGAGTGCTTCAGCAGGTGAGAGTTCAAATCTTTCAAGTGCTAAATCTTCTTTAACAATCTTCTTCATTTCTGCTTCGATTTTCTCAAGAATTTCAGGAGTGAAAGAAACTTCTGAATCGAAATCATAGTAGAAACCATTGTCAACTGATGGACCAATAGCAAGTTTTACGCCAGGATAAAGTCTTTTAACTGCCTGAGCCATAATGTGAGAAGCAGTGTGCCAGAATGTCTTTTTACCCTCAATTTCATCAAATGTTACGATTTCAAGAGCACAATCTTCAGTGACTGCAGTTCTTAAATCACAATAATTTCCGTTAATCTTACCACCGCAAGCAGATTTATATAAACCCATACCAATAGATTTAGCAATCTCTGCAACAGTAGTGCCAGCTTCGTATTCTTTAATAACGTCGCCTTTAAGTGTTACCTTAATCATATATATTTCTCCTTTGAATAATTTACAAAAAAATAAAAGCACTTCATCCTATAAAAACAGGATGAAATGCTCTAAAAACAACATTCCACGGTTCCACCCGTATTGCAAAATAAAATATCTTGCCACTCAAACGACTTTAACGCAGTCAATACGATTGGCTTAATCAGTAAAACCGTTTTCACCAATGCTCGAAAGTGGTCTCAGGATACTGAAATGATTTCTCACACCAACCGAAATCTCTCTGAAAATTCACATTATCCGTCGTTCTTTCTCAACGCTTTATAATATCGTATATATTTTATACTTATTTTAATGTAATGTCAATAATTAATTGCTAAAAGGTTGTAGAAGATGACCAACTTCGGTTAGAATCATCTATGGTTGGAATAACAACTTCTTTATTTTCGTTATAGAATTCTCTTTGATACCAATAACAATCATCAGGGCAATCAATAAAAACAACAAAAGGATTTTCATAGGTTATGTCATCGGGAATTTCGATATAGTCGCCCCAAAAGGTTGTTGCTTCATTCTTGATTGAACACTCGTTATGTTGGAACCTGAACCTTACATATTTATAATCTGCAGGTGCAGTTAAAACTAAATAAGAATCTTCTAATCTACCAGAATTACCCAACTGAATAGTAAGTTCATTATCCAATGGACCGGTTGACCTTCCGTATTCAACGAATTTATCTTTAACACTTATTCCAAAAACCTTAATTGATTGTGTGTCAAAATAAACATCGCTACTTTCAGATTGCTTTTCGGGCAGATAATATCTGTGGACAATACCATCCACTTCTGTTTCGAACAAAAATTTTATTGGTTCACCATTGTTATATTTTTCGACGATTCGCATTTCTTTTGTTTCAATGTCGGTTGCTTTAAAATACGGGCGAATTTCAGAGAAAATATTTGTAGTTAAAATTATAATACAAAAGGCGAGGGGGATTGCAGAAATGCTTATAGTGATTTTAAAAAATCTTGCCCAAAATAGTTTTGCTTTATTAGCCTTTTTAAGCTCCAATCCTAAATAATGGGGATGTCCCATTTCATCAAGAACTTTCTTTGTGATTTCCTTTTCATCATCACAGGTACTACTAAAATCTTCATACATATCATCCATGTGATTTGAGATTTCTTCATAAATTCGTGTGTGAAGCTTTTTATAATGTATATGTTCTAAAACCTTGCCTATATAAATACTTTTTTCAGTATTAAAATCTTTAAGTTCTTTCATATTATCACCTCCTCACGCAAATGTTAATACTTTTCTTGCTGCGTTGGTGAATGTGAAAAATTCTTCCTTTTTGTCGGCTAATTCCTTTCTGCCCTTGTCGGTGATTTTGTAATATCTGCGTTTTCTTGCAGAGTCGGTTTCTTCAATATAAGATGTAATAAGCTTTTCGTTTTCAAGAGCGTGCAAAACAGGGTAGAGCGAGCCTTCTTTTAGTTCGAAAACATTCTCACTCTTTCTTTTAAGTTCCTTGATAATCTCATATCCGTACATATCACGAACATCAATAAGTGATAATACTAAGAGAGATGTGTTGCCGTGGATTAAATCGTTCTTTGCCATAAATATTCCTCCTTAAATTTAATACCTATGTTATCTATGCATATCTTACCATAGTATTATAGGAGTGTCAATATTTTTTTGGAAAAAATATAAAACTGTTCGACAAACCCCAATTTATCATTCATTTTCCCGTTCTTAACAAATTATTTACAAATATTCCCTTGACATTTTTGGGGAAAGAAGGTATATTATTTAATAGAGTTAGCACTCTAATAATGAGAGTGCTAAACGATACAAAAAAGGGGTGAACAGAATGCAACTCAGCGAGAGAAAAGAGAAAATCCTTGCTGCCATTGTTGAATGGTATATTGCAACGGGTGAGCCGGTTGGTTCAAAGACCTTGCTTGAGTATTCACGCATTCCCGTTTCATCTGCTACCATCCGTAATGAGATGGCAGAACTTGACCGTTTAGGTTTTATCGAGCAACCCCACACATCAGCAGGACGAATTCCATCCCAGATGGGCTATCGTTATTATGTTGATAGATTGATGAACAGATATGAACTGCCAATCAATGAAAAAAGACTTATTGAAGCAAGACTTTCCGATTCAGGTGGGGAGCCACAACAGATTTTGGAACAAGCAGGTCAGGTTCTTGCCGAGCTTACCAACTGTGCAGTTGTTTCAACAACACCAACTGATGAAAATGCAGTTATTCGCAGAGTGGAGTTAGTTCCACTTGGTACACATACTGCTATGATGGTTATGCTTTCATCATCAGGAATTTTGAAAAGTCGAGTTTGCAGAACTGATAGTGAATTAAACCTTGAACTTATTGAAACATTTTATAATATAGTTTCAAAACACTTTATTGGTAAATCGGCAAGTGAGGTTAGTATAGCACTTATTCAGACTCTTGCACTTTCATTAGGTAGTAAGTCACTTGCGATTTCACCGTTACTTGTAACTCTTTCGGACTTGGCACAACTTACAGAGCAGACACAATTATTGCTGCAAGGTCAGTCAAATCTTCTTCATCATAACGATTATCCTAACGCTTATGAAATCATGGAGTTTTTAAGAAGGGGAGAACCTCTTACAAATCTTTTTGCAGGACATAAGACAGAGAATAATACAAATGTGCTTATTGGTAAAGAGAATTTTTACCGCGAGTTACAAGACTCAAGCCTTATTTATTCGCATTATTCAATAGGTGGAAAAGATAGCGGTGCGTTGGGACTTATTGGTCCTACAAGAATTGACTATGCAAGACTTATTCCAAGTCTTAAATATTTAACAGAAATTGTGGGCAGTATAATGTCCGATACTTTGGAGGATTAAAATGGCAAAAGAAAAGAAAAAGGAAACTGTTGAAGAAGTTGTTGAAGAAACAGCTCAACCAACAGAACCAACTGCAGAAGAAAAATTAACTGCCGAGCTTAATGAAACAAAGGACAGACTTTTAAGAGTTATGGCAGAATATGATAATTTCCGTAAGCGTTCACAAAAAGAAAAGGAAATGGCCTATGGGGACACAAAGGCATCAACAATCGCAGAATTTTTACCCGTATATGATAACTTTTTAAGAGCAATGAGTGCAGAAGCTACTGACCTTGACTCATTCAAAAAAGGTATGGAAATGATTTTTAATCAGTATGGTGAAACATTCAAAAAACTCGGTGTTGAGTCATTTGGTGAAAAGGGTGAAACCTTTGACCCTAATATTCATAATGCAGTAATGCACGGTGAAGATGACACTCTTCCTGAAAATAGTATTTCAGATGTGTTCTCAACAGGATACAAAATGGGTGACAGAGTAATCCGTCCCGCAATAGTTAAGGTAGTAAACTGAGAAATCAGTAAATAATAATGTATATATCCATTTAGGAGGAATAAATTTATGGCAAAGGTAATTGGTATCGACTTAGGTACAACAAACTCATGTGTAGCAGTAATCGAAGGTGGCGAACCTGTTGTTATCGCTAATGCAGAAGGTGCTCGTACAACTCCATCAGTTGTAGCATTTTCAAAAACAGGCGAAAGAATGGTTGGTCAGGTTGCAAAGCGTCAGGCTATTACAAACCCTGACAGAACAATCGCATCAATCAAGAGACATATGGGCTCAAACTATAAAGTAAATATTGACGGTAAGGACTACACTCCACAGGAAATTTCAGCAATGACACTTCAGAAGCTTAAGGCTGATGCAGAAGCTTATCTTGGTGCTCCTGTAACAGAAGCAGTTATTACTGTTCCTGCATACTTCACAGACGCACAGCGTCAGGCAACAAAGGACGCAGGTAAAATTGCAGGTCTTGAGGTAAAGAGAATTATCAATGAGCCAACA
>JAFYSE010000016.1 GCA_017546665.1 Clostridia bacterium
GCCTGCATAAGAGCACAAACACCACCGCAAAGAACTGCCTGTTCACCGAAAAGGTCTGTTTCTGTTTCTGTTCTGAAGTCTGTTTCAAGAACACCTGCACGAGCACCACCAATAGCAAGAGCATAAGCAAGAGCTTTGTCAAGAGCCTTACCTGTTGCATCCTGATGAACAGCAACAAGACAAGGAACACCTTTACCTGCCTGATATTCTGAACGAACTGTATGACCAGGTCCCTTTGGAGCAATCATGGTAACGTCAACGAATGATGGGGGAGTGATGCAACCGAAGTGAACGTTGAAACCGTGAGCAAACATAAGCATATCGCCATCTTTAAGGTTTGGTTCAATATCTTTCTTATACATATCAGCCTGTAACTCGTCGTTGATAAGAATCATGATGATGTCAGCTTTCTTTGCTGCTTCTGCTGCTGTGTAAACTTCGAAGCCCTGCTTAACTGCCTTTGCCCATGACTTGCTGCCTTCGTAAAGACCGATAATAACATTGCAACCGGATTCCTTAGCGTTAAGAGCGTGAGCGTGACCTTGGCTACCGTAACCGATAACTGCAATAGTCTTGCCATCCAATAAACCTAAATTACAATCTTCTTGATAGAACATTCTCTGCTGTGACATAATAAAATCTCCTAAAATAAAAATAATATGTTGTTTGACATCTTGTTTGCGTTGTCATACAACATATTATATATGATAAACTTAAATTGTCAATACTTTTTTGAAAATTATTCAAAAGAAATTTGTTCATTGATAACTGCGTGGTGAAGGTGAATAGTAAGAGCACTTTTCATACCGATTGAATCCCTGTTTTTAAGGAATTTCATAATCATGATATGGTCTTCATAAGCCTCTTCGGCAATAGTTTCGAGATTATAGTTAAGCTCAATAGTCTTTTGAATTGTTTTTGTGAGAATGGGCAAGAACTGTCCTAAAAATTCATTATGTGATGCTTTAAGAATAGCACCGTGAAAAGCACTTTCAGATTCAATTCGCTTTTCGCCACGAGGATTATTTTTCAATTCATATTGACAGATTTCACCAAGACGAAGAATTTCCTCAATTTCTTCTTCAGTTGCACGTTTACAAGCAAGTGCTGCAGCCTCAGGCTCAATAATCAAACGAGTTTCATATAAATCGCGTAACGTAATCTGCTTTTTCATAAAATCGTTCACATCAATTTCATGGGCATACTGGTCGAACTGCTCTGATACATAAGTACCCTTACCACGCTTAACGACAAGCACACCATTTGAAATAAGTGTCTTAATAGCCTCACGAAGTGTAGAGCGACTTACGCCCAATTCTTGTGAAAGTTCATTTTCATTTGGCAACTTTTCACCATAATTATATTTATGCTCTTCAACAATCATTTTTTTGAGTGTTTCAGCAATTCTCTGTGATAGATTTTCCATAATGTTTCTCCATTCATAGAAAAATAATAGATTTACTATACAACATATTTCTAAAAAATGCAAAGGTTATTTTTCGTTATAAGAAAAGGGTGGGAAATAATTTGCATTTCCCACCTAGTTTTTATTTAGCCTTAATCTGCGTTGTAATAATATGAGCAATTCCTTTGAAACCTTTTGTAATATATTTTCCAAGGTTTCCTGAAAGACCTGTAAGTACGGGACTCTTTAAGTCTTTTTCATCAATTCCGTCAGTATTTGCTTCTCTTAAAATGATGTTATCATTTGTAAAAGGAACAATAGCACTATCGTCAGGTGTTGTTATAATAGCTCCGTCTGCAAATGCACAGATTTCTTGCTTTTCATTATCTGAAAGTCCGTCTTTTGCCATTGGATAAAGTCCCAAAATGGCTGTTTCACAACTTCCGTTATATGACGGAGCAATACTCTTTCCTTGAGCAGCAACAAGTGTATAAGTTTCAAGAATCTGGTCTTTTGCTCGGCTGAAATGGTGCCTTTGTTCACCATAATATGTGCCGTAAGGGTTCATTCTTACTGTCTTGTCTTTTTCAAGTCTCATAGGACAATGAGCCATTGAAGAAAGCACCTGACGAGCATTTGCAATAACAATACCACCATTTTCGTCATAAAGTCCCACAAATCCACCTGTCAACTGATGATTGAATGAGTCAATCTTTTGATTTTTCTCATCACATTCAGGAAAACTCTGTGTGCGGAATGAAGAAATATCATCCATAAAGTTTCTCTTAATAACAGAAATGTCACCATTAAGCGTAGGTGTAATCTGGAAAGGTACAGTTTCTTTCCAATTCATATCACTATATCTACCAAGTGCAGAATTCTCAGTAGAGATTGAGGTGTTTTCTAAAGTGTATGGATAATCAACGGTTGTACGGACAAAAATTGCATCAGAGAAATCGGTTTTAAAGAAATCATAAGTGTAACTACCTGATTTAATCTCTTTTGGTAAGTGGATTTCACCTTTAATTCTTACACCTTCACCATTACCACCAACTGAAAGGGGAGTAACACTTGTGTTTTTGAATTCATATTTATTCTTGCCATAAGTGATGTATGATTGCAAGAAATCATAATCACCAATTTTTCTTCCATTACAATACACATAGGCAATTTGTCCTTTTGGTGTGAACATAATTGACATTCTTTGTGTGCCAAGAAGATTTTTAAACGAAGGAACTTTTCTCTTGCCATCAAAACTGATTTCCAACTCGTATTTTTTCTTGTTTTTCTTAAATTTTAACATAAGAAAAGCAGATGAACAATCGTTGTGGGTTGGTACAGCAACAAAACTTTCAATGTCCTTTGCTTCAACTGTTAAACAAGAAATATCGGAAATCTTTTCTTTGATTTCAATCTGAACACATTGTAATAAAGAATTACTTGTGTTGTGTATAGTGATTTTCTTTGGCTTGGGTAAAACAGATGTTTCATCAGCGATAACCTTAACACTAAGGTCGAGAGCAGTTTTTTCTCTTTGAATGTTAAGCACAGGAGTAGCAAGTCCAAAATGAGTTGTTGAAAGCAAAAGTACACGATTTTTGAAAGAAGGAGAAAGCATATCTCTTTTGCTTGTAACCTTTGACATAACTCTTGCTCTTTCAATTCGTGTCCAGATTTTTCTGTTGAATGGTTTTTCTGACCAAGAAGCATATCCTGTGAAATTACCATCTGCAGTATCGTGAGTGAATTCAATTTTACCTATTGGTTTGTGATTTTTAATATATCCACCTGGAGTGTCAAAAACAATATAAGGCAAGTCGGCAATTTCTTTAACAAGACCGTGAATACCGTCTGTGTTAGCCACTTTGCCCGTTAATTTTCCAAGGTCAATAGTTTCCCAGAATATGGCATCAGCATCCATGTTGATAAACAAGAAAAGGTCGTTATTTATTTCTCCACTTTCCTGTTTTTTGCGTAAATCCTTAACCCATGCACGAAGGCAACCCGCATCACAAACATCGGAGTTTGAGTATGTAGGAATAATTGTCATACTTTCACCATTATAAGTGTAGGTGAGTGGGTTAAACGCTTCCTCGTCATTAAGTTTTGGAATAATTGTTCTGAATGCATCAAAAGGCACACAACTGTAATAAAGACAAAGTGCTTTTATGCCCAATTTGTTATATAAACTTACTTGTGATGGGGTAAACATAACTTCTTGTGGACGTACAATTTTCTCACAAGTACCAAAAATATCATTAAGTCCACTACCGTCAGGGTTAGTAATTGCAAGGTTAATGCTTTCACAGAATTCATCTTCCGTCATAGCGGACAAAGCACCGTTGTTGTAACCCATAATGATGTTTTCGTCGCCATATTTTAGGACACGCTCTTTCATCTTTTCAATAATGTCGGGAGCATATTCAGGCAGGATTTTTTGTAATGAAAAGAAATTTTCTGTGTCCCAAGTGCCTTTTACAGGAATTCCTTGTTCGTTGAATTCTGTAAGTGTATCAAGGATTTTACGGATAATTCTTATATCTGAGCCAAATCCTAAATTGTCATTAGTATCCCCACGGTATGAGTGATAACAGTTAACATGAAACCCATAAGCCACGTGAATTTTGTTTTCAAGCATTTCAAAGCACTCCTTTCCAATAAATAATACCATAACAATGAGATAAAGTAAAATGAAATATTTAATATATCCTAATTTGCCCCTTGAAAAATCTGTCGCATAAGTATAAAATATGTTTTATATAGCCTCCCTTGTCAAAGGGAGAGGAACCACTATTGGTGGTGAAGGGATTCTTTCCCTTATGTTTAGGAGGACTCATTATGAATTTAAGAAGCGAAAATGTATTAAAAGGTGTTGAAAGAGCACCTAACAGAAGCCTTTTCTATGCAATGGGCTATACAAAAGAAGAAATCGAAAGACCTTTGATTGCCGTTGTATCTGCACATAGCGAAATCGTTCCGGGTCATATTCATCTTGATAAAATCACAGAAGCTGTAAAAGCCGGTGTTCGTATGGCAGGTGGTACTCCTGTAATGGTACCTGCTATCGGTGTTTGTGATGGTATTGCTATGGGTCACGTTGGTATGAAATACTCTCTTGCATCTCGTGAACTTATTGCAGACAGCGTTGAAACAATGATTATGGCTCACGGTTTTGACGGTGCAGTTCTTGTGCCAAACTGCGATAAAATTGTTCCGGGTATGATTATGGCAGCAGTTCGTCTTAACATTCCTGCAGTTGTTTGCTCAGGCGGACCTATGATGTCAGGTCTTATTGATGGTGTTGAAACATCACTTTCAAAAATGTTTGAAGCAGTTGGTGCTAAAAAAGCAGGTATTATTGACGAGTGCAAACTCCTTGAATTTGAAGAGAATGTTTGCCCAGGTTGTGGCTCATGCTCAGGTATGTACAC
>JAFYSE010000017.1 GCA_017546665.1 Clostridia bacterium
ACAGGATTTCTCAATGAGATATATTCTTGTTGACGGTCACGGTAACTTCGGTTCAGTTGACGGTGACCCACCTGCTGCATACCGTTATACAGAGTCAAGAATGAGTAAAATCGCTCTTGAAATGCTCACAAATATTGATAAGGACACAGTTGATTTTACAACAAACTATGATGACCGTCTTAAAGAGCCTACTGTTTTGCCATCAAGATATCCTAATCTTTTGGCTAATGGTTCAACAGGTATTGCTGTTGGTATGGCTACAAATATTCCACCTCACAACCTTGGTGAATTGATTGACGGTATCTGCTGTGTAATTGACAATCCTGAAGCAGAACTTGACGATATTATGGAGCATATTAAAGGACCTGACTTCCCGACAAGTGGTATTATTATGGGAAGAAGCGGTATCCGTGCGGCTTATGCTACTGGTCGTGGTAAGATTACACTTCGTGGCCGTGCAGAAATCGTTGAAAATGAGAAAAATGGTAGATTCCAGATTATTATTACTGAGCTTCCTTATCAGGTAAACAAGGCAAGACTTATTGAGTCTATTGCAGATTTACACAAGGATAAGAGAATTGAAGGACTTTCCGATATCAATGACTATTCATCAAAACGTGGTGGCGGTATGAGAATAGTTATTGACCTTAAACGAGACGCTAACCCACAGGTTGTGCTTAATCAGTTGTATCAGATGACACAGCTTCAGATTTCCTATGGTATTATTCAGTTGGCACTTGTTAATGGTGAGCCAAAAATTCTTACATTAAAGCAAATCATTGAAGAATATATCAAGTTCCAGTGTGAAATTATTACAAGAAGAACACAGTATGACCTTAAAAAGGCTCAGGCAAGAGAACATATTCTTGAAGGTCTTGCTCGTGCGATTGATATCGTTGACGAAATTATTGCAACAATCCGTGGTTGTAAGGGTGGACAAGCAGAAGCAAAAATTGCAATTATGGAAAAATTTGACTTTGATGACCCACAGGCATCAGCAATCGTTGCTTTCCGTCTTGGTCAACTTGCAGGACTTGAAATTCAGAAGATTATTGCAGAACGTGATGAGTTAAGAGTAAAAATTGCAGAATATCTTGAAATTCTCGGTTCAGAAACAAAGGTTAAAGAAATTCTTAAGGACGAGCTTCAGGTTATCGGCAAGAAATTCAGTGACGAAAGAAGAACAGAAATTTCAAATGTTCTTGGTGAAGTTGATATTGAAGACCTTATTGCAGAAGAAGACTGTGTATTTACTCTTACAAAGATGGGTTACATCAAACGCCAGCCTGTTGAAACATATCAGGTACAGCGTCGTGGTGGTAAGGGTATCAAGGGTATGAGCCGTCGAGAAGAGGACTACGCAGAAAGTATGTTTATCTGCTCATCTCACGATTACATTCTTTTCTTTACTTCAGAAGGAAAAATGTACAGACTTAAAGGTTATGAAATTCCTGAAGGAAGCAGAACTGGTAAGGGTATGAATATTGTTAATATTCTTCCAATTACTGCAGAAGAAAAAGTTACTGCTATGCTTCGTGTTCCGGATTTTGGTGAGGATAAATATTTCCTTTGTATGGCAACAAAGAATGGTGTCATTAAAAGAACTGAACTTGATGCATACAAGAATATCCGTAAGAGTGGTATTATTGCAATCAACCTTGACGAGGGTGACGAGCTTCGTTGGGTAAAACTTACTGATGGTGAACAGAAACTTATGGTTGCTACTCGCAAGGGTATGAGCATTTGTTTTGATGAAAATGATGCTCGTGCTATTGGTAGAACTGCTCGTGGCGTTCGTGCAATCACTCTTGGTGAGGGTGATGAAGTTGTAGGAATGGTTATTTTTGAAAATGAAGGTAAAGTTCTTACAATAAGTGAAAAAGGCTATGGCAGAAGAAGTGATGTATCTAACTATCGTGTTCAGAATCGTGGCGGTAAGGGTCTTACAAACTACCATACAGAACAATATGGTGAAGTTTGTGCAGTTGAAATGGTTGATGAGACTCAGGATATCATTATGATTTCTTCCGACGGTATTATTATTCGTCTCCCAGCAGAGCAGGTTAGAGAGTGTAATCGTCCTTCAAAGGGTGTAATTCTTATGAAGACCAAGGAAGGCGAAAGAGTTGTCACAATTTCTCTTGCAGAACATGAAGAAGAAAGCGTAGAAGAAACAGCCGAAGAGGGTAACGAGGAATAATTCACAATCCTTTTGAAAGGAAGAGTCTTTATGGACGATAAGATGAATAAAAACCAAGAGAATATGGATGAGAGTGTTGTGGAGTTCAAGGAAACAGAAAAAACACTTACTCCCGAAGAACTGAAAAAAGAAAAAAGAAGAAAAAGAAGAAAAGGAATTTTCATTTTCTTTGTTGTGTTTATGTCTGTTATCCTTATTTCACTAGGAACCGTTGCGGCATTTGTTTTTAGTAAACTTGGAAAAATCAACTATGAAACTCCTGAACAAACAACTGTCGATACAAAACAGGAATTTGTCGAAAAAGAAGAAGATATCGTTGAGTTTGAAGGAATAGATGATGCTACCGGCAGCAGTTTTAGAGAAATCCTTAAAAACTGGGCAACAAATGGTGGAAAGAAAATGTCTGGAAAGACAGTCATAAATATTCTTTTAGTTGGTAGTGATGCATCTGCAAAGGACCCAACTCGTGCAAATTCTGCTGATAGTGGTAATACGGATGTAATGATGTTAGCTTCTGTTGATATTAAGAATGAAACAATTAAGTTGGTTTCCTTTATGCGTGATAGCTATACCTATATGGACCAATTTGACAGATATGCAAAGCTTAATGCCGCATGTGCAAATGGTGGGCCATCGTATCTTGTTGAGACAATAGAGAATGACTATAAAATTGAAATCGACGGATATGTAATGGTTGATTTGGATTCTTTTGTTCAAGTAATTGACCTTCTTGGTGGAGTTAATGTTAATGTTCCTCAATATATTGCTAATTACCTCACAAATGGTAATGGTGTTTTCCCGGGTGGAAATGTTGTTCTTTCGGGAGAACAGGCATTAAGATTTTGTCGTGTAAGATATTCCGATGCAGACGGAGATGTTAGCCGAACTGCACGTCAAAGACAGGTTATAAATGCAATCATTCAAAAGTGCAAAGGTGCTTCCCTTGGTGAAATCAATGCAATCGCAGACGTTGTTCTTGCAAATGTAAGAACTAACATCAGTCAAAAAACAATTTTAAGCTATGCTGCAAAGGCAGTTTCAGATAATTGGGCAAGTTTTACTATTTTGGAAATGACAATGCCGGACAAATATACACGTGCTACGTATACGTCGGCATCAACTGCATGGATTTGGATTGTGGACTATCCATTGGCAGCTCAGACAACTCAGCTTTTCCTCTATGGAGAAACAAATATTACTTTGCCGGAAGAACGACAGACGGCAATCAGTATAATGGGTAAATCTGTGCCCAAAAAGCCCACTAATTAAAGGTGTGAATTAATGGATAATAATTTTAATACAAATGGTCAACAAAATAGTTGGCAGGTTCCACCAAGTTATAATTCCAATGGATATTATAATTACGGTGCGTATGTAAATAGCGAATATTATCAAAAGTTAGAACAAAAGAAGAAGGAAAAAAAGGATATAAAAACAATAGGAAAAAATTGCGGTATCGGTGCTTTGCTTTATCTTGCGATTGCTTATGGTGTAGCTTTTGTAGCAACTATATTGGCAACTATTTTTCCTTCGTTTAACGTGGTTTTCTCGGATAAAACTGCAATCTTTGCTTTTGATTCTGTTTCATCAATATTGGCATTAGGTATTCCTTTTGCTTTAGTCTTTGTTATTTTAAAAAATAAAAAGTTAATGAAAGCATTACCTTATGAGAAACCAGAAAATCCAAAGGCAGCAGGATATCTTACTCTTTTATCCATTCCGGTTATGGTTTTTTCGTCAATAATAATCAATTATATATCCGCAATTATTCAAGCGATTCTTGGAGTGGAATTTAATAGTAATATTGAAAACACAAAAATTTCAGGTGTAATAGGAGTTTTGGCAGTATGTATAAGTATTGCTATTGTTCCTGCAATATTGGAAGAGTTTGTTGTAAGGGGTGTTGCGTTGCAGTCCTTACGGAAATATGGAGACAAATTTGCGATTTTAGTTTCGGCACTTTTCTTCTCAATTCTCCATGGCAATATGCTTCAAATACCATATACCTTTGTTGGTGGATTAATCCTTGGTTATCTCGCTGTAAAAACCAAGAGTTTGTGGCCACCAATGATTCTACATTTTGTAAACAATTTCTATTCTGCTATTGTTTTAATTGTGACGGACAATTTTAGCGAAAAAGCAGGAACTTATGTTACTTATGTGATATGGATATTATTCATATTGTTTGGTGTTTTTGGTGCTATCGGATATATGGGTAATAGGGAAAAAGCTCCATTGTCCGAAGGAGAAAGCGTACTTACAACTAAAGAAAAGATAGTCGCTTTTATTAAAAATGGTCCAATGATAACAATGATTATTCTATTTGGAATAATGGCAATAAACAGTATTGCTTTTTAATTATGGATAAGTTAGATTATATGAAATATGCTCTTTCTCTTGCCAAGAAATCAGCAGAGGAAGGCGAAGTGCCTGTGGGTGCAATCGTTGTTTGCGACGGTAAAATTGTGGGCGAGGGCAGAAATCGTAGAGAAATTGTGAAAAATGCTCTGCACCATGCAGAAATTGAAGCAATCAATGAATCTTGTAAAAATCTTGGTGGCTGGCGACTTTGGAAATGTGATTTGTATGTCACATTGGAGCCTTGCCCCATGTGTGCAGGTGCAATTATAAATTCAAGAATTAAAAATGTGTATTTTGGTGCAAGTGACCAAAAAAACGGTGCTGTCGTTTCGGCGGCACGTCTTTTTGATATGAACTTTACTCATAAGCCTTTATATGAGGGTGGAATTATGGGCGAAGAATGTGCCGATATTCTTTCAACATTCTTTAAAGATTTAAGAAAACAGAAAGCGGGTGAAGAAAAATGAGTACTGTAGCGGCTATTTCAACAGGACGTGCCCCAGGTGGTATCGGTGTTATAAGAATTTCCGGCGAAAATGCCATAGGTGTTGCAGATAAAGTTTTTTCTTCATTCAATGGAAAGAAATTAAGTGAAATTTCTGGCTATTCTGCACTTTATGGCAAGGCTTTTGATAGTAATGGTAACATTGATAATGTTGTTGCCTTGCTTTTTAGGGCACCCAAAAGCTATACGGGTGAGGATGTTGTTGAAATATCTTGCCACGGTGGACTTTTTGTCACTGACAAAGTGCTTAAAGCAGTTTATGATGCAGGAGCAATACCTGCCGAAGCAGGAGAATTCACTAAAAGAGCCTTTTTAAACGGAAAAATGGACCTAACAAGTGCAGAATCTGTTATGAATATTATTTCTGCACAGGGTGAACAGGCAGAGAAAATTGCCCTTGGTGTTTTAGAGGGCAGACTTTTTAAAGAAATCAAAAAAATTAATGATAAATTAGTATATGATATGGCTTTGCTTTCGGCTTGGGTTGATTATCCTTATGAAGAAATTGAAGATTTGTCGGATAATAATCTTAAAGAGCATATTGAGGAAAGCATAAATAGTCTGGAAAAGTTAATAAACGACTTCTCAAAAGGACAAATTATAATGGAGGGTGTTGATACTGCCATTGTGGGTTGTCCCAATGTTGGCAAATCAACACTTATGAATTTGCTTTCAGGTACAGAAAAATCTATTGTTACTGAAATTGCAGGAACAACAAGGGATATTGTTGAAGATACTGTAAATGTGGGCGGAATAACACTTCGTCTTGCTGATACTGCAGGCGTTCGTGAAACTGAAGATGTTGTTGAGAGCATTGGTGTTGACCGAGCAGTAAAAAGACTTGAAACAGCAGAGTTGGTTCTTGCAGTTTTTGATGCAAGTCGTGAGCTTAATGAGCAGGATAAGAAACTTATTGAGCTTTGCAAGGGCAAAAAAACAATAGGAATTGTCAATAAAACTGATTTAGACAAAAACTATCTAAACGGTGAGATTGAGAAAAATTTCTCGCAGACAGTTTTTATCTCAGCCAAAACAGGAAACGGAAAAGAGGAGCTTACAAGAGCGATTGAACAGACTCTTGGTACTGCAGATTTTGATACATCTGCTACTGCTATTGTCAACGACCGTCAATGTGATTGCTGTAAAAAAGCTCTTGATGCATTGAAGGATGCAGAAAATGCACTTTTGTTTGGAATGACAATGGATGCAGTTACAGTTTGTCTTGATTCAGCCATTGAAAATCTTATGATTTTAACAGGGGAAAAGGCAACAGAGCTTGTTGTTAATGAAATTTTTGCACAATTCTGTGTGGGCAAATAAAGAATAGTTAGAAAATATCTATCTTGAAAAGAGGTTATATAAAATGAGTGGATGTAGTGGAAATTGCAGCAGTTGTTCATCAAACTGCGATAGCAAAAAGCAGGATTTACGTATTCCCGGAAATCCAATGAGTGATGTTAAAAAGGTAATTGGTGTTGTAAGTGGTAAAGGTGGCGTTGGAAAAAGCTTCGTAACATCATCACTTGCAGTAACAGCACAGACAATGGGTTATCAGACAGCAATTCTTGATGCTGATATTACTGGTCCATCAATCCCAAAGGCTTTTGGTGTTCACGGCAACCCTGAAGGCACAGCAGACGGTATGTATCCATTGGAGTCTAAATTAGGCACAAGAATTATGAGTGTTAATCTCCTTCTTCAAAGAGAAGACCAACCGGTTATTTGGCGTGGTCCCGTAATTTCAGGAGTCATTCACCAATTCTGGCAAGAGACTGTATGGGGCGATGTTGATTTTATGTTTGTTGATATGCCTCCCGGAACAGGCGATGTTCCACTCACAGTTTTTCAGTCACTTCCACTTGACGGAATTGTTATTGTAACAACCCCTCAGGATTTAGTTACATTGATTGTTAAAAAAGCAGTTAATATGGCAAAAATGATGAATGTTCCGATTATTGGTATAGTTGAGAATATGAGTTATTTTGAATGTCCTGACTGCAATAAAAAGCACTATATTTATGGTGAAGGCAAGATTGACGAAATTGCAAAGGAACTCGATATTCCTGTTCTTGCAAAATTACCTATCAACCCTGCAAATGCTGCACTTGTTGATAAGGGATGCATCGAACTTAGCGAAGAAAAACAATTTATTGATGTAATTAAAAAGATTGCTGAATAAAAATTAAGGACTACCGATTGGTAGTCCTTTTTATATGTATTTTATATCAATATAATATTTTTGAGAGAATGAAACAAGTCCAGAGAGCAACTACAAATAACCCCTCTGCAGGAATCGCAAGTTTTGTATATGGACATTTCCAACCCTTGTCAACACAAAGGAAAATTGTTCTTGTTACAAAAACAGTTGTTGCAAAGAAAAGTCCACCAATCATTGAATAGTATGGTGTTTTAAGGGCTAACATAAGGAAAAGCAAAAACCCACCCAAAGCACCTGAAATACCACCGTAATAAACACGAATTTCTGTAATACCTGCGTTATCAACGGGCTTTACTGAAAAACTTTCAGCATTTTTTAATGGACTTATAATAAACACAATCGCCATACCAAAAAAGTAAAGCACAAGTCCAATAGTGGCAACCGCCGCAGGAATATTTGACATTATAATTTCTTTCATAGTAATTCTCCTTTATACATTTACGGTTTCTGTGATTTTCTTTTTATCAAAGAAAGAAGTAAAGTTAATCATAAACAAAAGTGCATAAGCAACCCACATAGGAAGGTTTTCAATAAACGCACTCTTGCCAACAGTTACAAGTAAAACAAGCATAAGTGCAAGAATAATAACAAAAATAATTGTTGCGATTATGTACTTTTTATCTTTCTGCTTACATTTGTGGAAAAGGAAGATTACCATACCTGCTGCACCGAAGAATGCAAAAATCAAGGCAGATGCCCAGTGACCTAAACATCTTGCAGTCATAATAAGCTCAAGACCGGCAGAAGGCACATTTATTGTAACGAAAAGTGCAGCACAACCAAGACTTGTTATAATAATTCCTGCTTTTCCATAGTAATTATTTTTCCTATACATATAAAGCACATTAGTGAAAATGGAAAGGGAAGAAAGCACACCCCAAATTTTGTATTCCAACGGATATTTAAGACCTAACATACTTGCAGTAACATCAGTTAAAATGTTACCAAATTGCTCTGGAAAACTTAAAAATCCATACCAGGTGATAAAGGCAAAGCCTGCGATAAGGTTTGCAACACAGAAAACCGTTGTTGCCTTGCCCAACTTTTCAGCAAATAAAATCTTCTTAATAAAGAAAGCATAGAAGAAAAGCAAAACTGTTGAACCGATTACCCAAAGCCAATAAATCGTTTGATTAGCATACATTGGCTCATAAAGCATACCGTCAAATTTTGCAATAAATTGGTCAGTAGGTAAAGCTAAATCTGCGTCTGTGGGAATAATATATGGATACTGGTCCCAACTCATAACAAAGGACATCCATAAACCATAAACAACAGCAACAATGCCCCACATAACAGTATAAATTTTCATCATTTTTTTGTTATCTGTCATATCAATCCCCTCCATAAAAATATTTTAGCACTAAACCAACTTAAAAGCAACAAAAAAGGACTACCGATTTGGTAGTCCTTTAATCTTTTTTAATTATTCTTCGTCTTCGCAGCAGTCACAATCACATTCGAATTCGAGAACTTCGCCACAGTTTGGACAATCTGCTTCACCGTCGAGAATGATTTCTTCGTCGAAGTAAATTACTTCACCACAGTTTGGGCATTCAACTTCGTACATATCTTCGTCACAATCGCAGCAATCGTCACAATCACAGTCACAATCGTCACATTCGTCATAGAAGATATCTTCGAGTTCTGCAAGGTCTTCGTCAACTTCGTCAAGCTGCTGTGTAACAAGACCCATTTCATCATCAAGGTCGCTTACTGTAAGTGCGATGTCTTCAAGAACATCGAGAACAGCGTTAATAACTTTTGTTTCTTTATCGTCCTTGTCAAAATCAAGACCTTCAACAAGACCCTTGAGATAAGCTACTTTTTCAGTAATTGTCATTTTAGTTTCCTCCAATTATGCTCTTGACATATACTCGCCTGTACGAGTGTCAACGTTAATCATTTCGCCTTCTTCAATGAAGAGAGGAACTTTGATTTCTGCTCCAGTTTCAAGAGTAGCAGGTTTTGTAGCGTTAGTTGCTGTGTTACCTGCAAAGCCAGGGTCAGTCTGTGTAACTTGAAGAGTTACGAATGTTGGTGGTTCAACACCGAAAACACTACCCTTGTATGAAAGAATTTTACAAACCATGTTTTCCTTAACAAATTTAAAGTTGTCGCCAAGGTCTGAAGCATTTACAGGAACCATATCGTATGTTTCCTGGTCCATGAAGTAGTAAAGTCCACCATCACTGTAAGAATATTCCATATCTTTTCTTTCAATGACAGCTGTTGGATACTTTTCAGTTGGGTTGAAAGTTCTTTCAACAACACCACCTGAAATAACGTTCTTAATTTTTGCTCTTACGAAAGCAGCGCCCTTACCAGGTTTAACATGCTGGAATTCAACGATTTGATAAACGTTGCCATCCATTTCAAATGTTACGCCGTTTCTGAAATCACCTGCTGATACCATAGGTAGTATACCTCCGTTTTTGTTTTTAATACATTATAAATAATACAATAAATTTTATTGTATTTCAAGTCTTTTTGTAAAATCAAGGGATAATTATATAGCTTTCTGCCTTACTTGAAGACAAGTTGTTATAAAATTGGTCGTTTAAAACCGTATTTTTAACTGTTGGAATGATTTTTACGGTGGAAAAGTTATTCTTTGCCTTATCATTCATAACAATATAATTATTCTCTATATATGTGATATAATCGCCATTTTCGGGTGGAAGAATGATGGGGGAACACATTTGTGCAGCAGTGTCAAAAAGAGTACCGCCCCATTTTTCTGCATCTCCATTGTTGACTGCTTCCAAGGGTAATCCTAAAATCACAGGGCGACCATTTGCAGAAGAAACAGCTTTTTCTAAAAATTCCATAAGAACAAGGTTACGATTAAGAGTTTTATCGTCTTTTGTAAAAACAGGCACTGAGCCTTCCCTTGAAGCAGGGAATTGTACGGATTCTAAATAAATACAGTCTGCACCTGCTTTCACCACCTCACCCACAACCTTTGTGAGATAGGAAACAGCGTTTGAGTTAGTTGGGTCAAGCCACACTTTTCCGTTGTTAATTGCAGAATCGTCAAACCATATTTTTGTGTTTTCTGCATCTTCATGCACATAAGCATTAAGTCTTTGAGGTGCAATACTGTCCTCAAAGCAGAAAATTCTTGCAACTACTAAAAAACCTCGGTCCTTGATTCTTTTTATAATTGACTGACTTATGGTGTTGTATTCTGTTTTTTCTGAATAGGTAATCAAATCTGATTCGTAGGTTAAAATGCCTTCCTGAGTTTTGAAATCAAGAACAACTGCATTAAACCCGTTTTTTGAAGCAGATTCCAAAGCCTGGTCAATTTCTGTTGAGTTATCCAAAAATGAATTATCAATATAAACAGCTCTTAATTTATCAAGGGAATCCATTGTAACTGCTGAGGAGTCACCATGTGTTTCAGGTAGAGGGCGACGAGAAAGGTTGTAGCAAAATTTAATTGTGACGAAGGATGCTACAAAAAGGCAACACAAAAACACGCAGAACAAAATAATTTTGATGCGTTCTCTCTTTTTTGCTCGTCGGCTTTCATGAATTGGTCTTTCACCACGACGAGACGGATATTTTTTTGAAAACTCGTAATATCCCTTTAATCTTCGGGAACTGTTTGTGTTTTTTGCCATATAGATTCGCCAACTTAAATAAAGATTGATGTACCTGAAATTCCGGTAAATGCTAAGGATAGAAGTGCAGTATAAATGAAAATTGCAGGAGTACCTTTAAAACATTTTGGAATTGATTTGTTAGTGTCAAGTCGTTTAAGACCCAAATTAATAAGCAAAACAGCAATTACATAGGCAAGACCTGCACCTAACCCTGCACCTATTGCTTCGATTGGTGTGAAAGCAGAACGATAGTTGATTAAAGGCATTGCAAGAACAAGTGTATTAAATGCTGCAATACCAATTCTGCGAATAGTTTTCGGTGAAACTTGTCCATAGATAATCACAATTAACATTGTTAGAAGATACAATCCGAGAAGCACACTAACATAAATAAGAGCGTGGAAAACTTCGTTCAGGTTTTTCACATAAGGTATTGTGTCAATAAATACACAAATTGTTGATAAAACTGTTGAAAAAACAGTTATGAAGATTGCCATGGGGAACAACTGACGAGGCTTTGCACTCATTCGTATTGCTTCGCTTAAACTGTAACCACCATTAAAAATGAGGTTTTGGAAAACCATAACATAAAGTGCAGCGGAGAGAATTGTAAGGAAGTATGTCACTGCTTATCACCTCCGTCGTTTTCGGAAGAATTTTGATTTTCAAGGTCGGAAAGAATCTCTGAAAAGTCATCGAGATAGGTTCTTTCTTTTTCTTCCACAAATAATGGGGTCTCATTACTCTCATTTTCATTGTTTGTTTCTTCAGGGAGTTTTATTTTTGATTTTCTAACTTTTTTCTTATATTCACGAACAGAGAAAACATCGTCTTCCCCTTCACCATAAGGGTTAAATTCTTCCTTCATAAGGTCCTGAATAGAACCACGATGTGAACGTCTGATTTCAGATAAATCGAAAGCCTTTTCAGGAGATGCATCGGGGTATTTCGCATTAACAAAGGCTTTAAGGGCTGCTGCTAAAAAGCCTATAATCAAAAGACCACCAAAGGGAGTAGTAATAACCGGAATATTAACAGGGAGATTAAGCTTAATGTCCCAAATGCTACCATTTGCAAGAATTTCTCTTATAAATCCTAAAATGATTGTTACAACACCATAACTTAAAGAAGCAGAAACGGCGTCAATAAAACTTTTCTTTACGTCACTTTTAACTGCAACTCGTTCACAATGGAGAGCGATAAGTGAATTGACTGCCATTAAAGGCAGGAAAATGCCAAAATTAACTGCGATATTCGGGAAGAAACGCAAGGTGAGATACATTATAGGGAAAACCACCATAACGCTGAAAATAACATAAAGAGCAACACGCCAATAACGTTTTACGTTTTTTAAGAGTAGTGATGATAAAACCTCGCAGATTATCATCTGCACAAATGTAACACATGCTAAAAACAACGCAAGTTTCAAGGAACGAGCCAAGGCAACAACAGAACACAATCCTATTGCTTCAAAAAGAAGTGGGTTTTTAATAATTGCACTGTTACGGATAGTTTTTAGAACTTTTGATTGATTACTCATCACCGTCACCCCCTATAATAAAAGGAGCTTCTTGTTCCATAAGAGTATTTTCTTCAGAAACAACAGTATCAAGACTTTCGCTGTCACCAAGTATAATTTCATTAAGATTGTTTTCATCTGTTTCTGTTGTGTCTATTGATATATCAGGGATTTCATTGAGAATTTCTTCGGGAACAACAGTAGAAATTTCAATTTCAGTATATGGTTCACTTGCCTTAATACGCAACTTTTCTTTTCGGGTATAAGGCAATTTATCAAAATAATCGGAAATGCCACAAGAAATCAAAATACCGAAGCCAATACTTTCTTCAAATGCTCCGACATAACGGATTAACATACAGATAATTCCACTTGTAAAGCCCCAAGCAAGTTTTCCCAATAGTTTTTCTGGCATATAGTTTGGAGAAGACATAAAGAAAATTGCACAGAAAAGTAACATTCCTGAACAAAGCTCCATTACAACGGAAAGCGCTCTGCCCGATGAAATTCTTGGGAATGCAAATGCCATAATGCAAGCGGCAAGGATAAACGAGAATACAGGAATAGTATCCTTTGTTCTGCGAATTAAAAGAAATGCAAGAGAGCCGATTAAGGCGATAATACAACCTGTACCCATGGCAGAGGGGACGTTTCCAATAAAAATCTCCAAAATTGCAACGTGATTACCATCTATTGCATTACCGTAGGTAAGCATTTTTGCAAGTGACATACCATGGTCGGAATAGTTAAAAACAAATTCAGGCCAACAAAGAGTTGCAAAAGAAATTGCTGCAACTGCAGGGATAAAAGGTGTTTTTTCAAAACTACCGAAAGGTAAAACACAAACTGCAACAGCAAAAATACTGGATAAAACTACAATCCACCAAGGAATATTTACGGGTAAAAGTAACGCTACCATAACACCAATAATAATGTTGGATATATCTTTGATTGAAGTTTCACTTTTGATTAACTTTTTGCCTAAAAATGAAGTAAGGGCACAAGTCAATACGGAGATAGCAACTGGTTTTACAGCCGAAACTCCGTGGATGAAAAAAGCAACAAAAAGTGGTGCAATCAGCATAAGGGCATAATCAACCGTAGCGGAATGCTTTTTGTTTTCTATTGAATTTTGAGGGATATTTGTGTTTGTCAAAACATATTCCTCGCTTTTACCAATAATTTTTAATTGCATACTGCCAGTCCTTGTAATATGATGAAATAGAAACATATTTTCAGGAGGCAGATATGATTGTTGAAAATCTTAATAATAATGTAATGCTTGTAGAATTATCTGTTGATGAGATGAAAAAGTACGACATTACATATGAAAATCTGAATAATCAGGACCGAAAAAATCAGGTGGCTATAAAAAATCTGTTAAAACAGATTGACCAACAAAACCTTCACGGAAACAGTGGGAAAGTAATCGTTGAGGCTATGCCCATTGACGGGGGAGGATGCTTTTTCATTTTCACATTTCCACAACCACAAAAGAGATATAAACTGAAAAAGACGGACTCCGTATGTTTTTATCATTTGGAAAAGCTTGACGATTTGCTTGATTTTTTGAATGTTACGAAGAAAACACCAAACTCGGATATTTTCATTAACGCATATAAGATGAATAAGAATTATTATGTTTCTGTTTCAAACGAAAACAGTAAAATAAAAACTATCTTAAATGAATTTGGAAATGAAACAGACAAAACCACAGGATTCAGAATTTTAGAGTATGGAAAAAATATCGGGAAGTTTTATTTACAATAATTCTCTTCTGCGATTTTCTTGAATTTCTCCATAGTAGCCTTTCTGTCTGCGCTTGAGAAGATTGCACTACCTGAAACGAAAACGTCGGCACCTGCTTTCGCAGCAATAGCGATAGTATTTTCGTTAATGCCACCATCAACCTCAATTTCACAATCAAGTCCACGACGGTTAATTTCTTCACGGAGTTTTGCTACCTTTGGCATCATATCTTCCATAAAGCCCTGTCCACCAAAACCGGGCTCAACAGTCATAATAAGCACCATTGAGAGTTTGTCCAGATATGGAAGAATATCTTCAACAGGTGTTTTTGGCTTAACTGTAAGAGATGCCTTAACTCCGTTTGCAAGAATTCTGTCGATTGTTTCTTGAATAGGTGAATCACATTCTGTGTGGAAGGTGATAATGTCAGCACCCGCCTTGCAGAAATCATCAATATATTTCAAAGGCTCACTAATCATAAGATGAACATCGAAAGGTACAGCAGTTGCTTTTTTGATACATTTAACAACGGGAGCACCGAGAGTGATGTTTGGCACAAAGTGACCATCCATAACGTCAATATGCATATAGTCAGCACCACAGTTTTCCATATCCTTTAATTCCTCTGCCATTTTACCATAGTCGCAAGAGAGAATAGATGGTGAAATTTTCATCATAAAAACGCCTCCAAAAGATGTATTTTCAAGTTATTCTACCACACTTTATATTAAATTACAATATAATAGAAACTCAAAAGAAAAGAGCAGTCTATGACTGCTCTTTTCTTTTTATACTGCACCTAAATATTCTTCAAGGCAGAGATTGTTTTCTTTCATTTCTGTTGCGGCTGTTTCACCAACATAGCGCCAATGCCACGGTTGATAAATCATTCCTGTAATTTCTGTCTTATCTTCAGGATAACGAAGAACAAAGCCGAAACGATGAGCATTTCTTACAAGCCATTCGAATTCGGGAGTTGATGCAAAGCCTGTACTTGCACTTACAATGTCAACAGCAAGTCCTGCACCATTTTCGCTACATCCTGCAGGTTCAATTCGCGTTTCTGTTTTTGCCTTTGCTTCTTCCTCGCTCATTCCTGCAAGAAATGATTGAAGCTTATTATTGTACATTGTTTTTTGTGTTTGGTAACTACAATATCCTGAATAAGGTGTAAGAATTACACCATCAGCCTTTGCTGCATCATACATTTTTCTGTAGCTTTCTGCAACACGCACGTCTGCTGTTACCTTACTTGATTCAATTACAGATGCAGTTGACGGAAGGTAGTTTCTGTCAAGGGGATATTTTTTATTAATTAAAGCCAATGCCCAATTCTCACCCTTAAGCACGTCGTCTGGGTCATATTTTTCCCAGTTAGTAGTTGGCTTTTCTTCCGGTTCTTCAGGGACCTCGGATGAGTTTTCTTCAGGCTCAGTAACAAGTTCGGAGGGTTCTTCCTGTGGTAAAGTGGTGTTTTCAGTCTGGTTTATGTTTATATCTACCTTGTTATAATCACCATCACGGCAAAAAGCTGCATATAAGATGATAAGCAGTCCTAAAATTGACACAAGGGTTGCTAAAAGAAATATTCTGATTTGAGCTTGTTTCTTTTTCATAATAAATAATCCTTAACATCATGTAATTTTCGTATTATAGTTTATTCTTTTTTTGTTGCAATGTCAATATTTCCAAATTTTTTAAAAATAATAGTGACGAAACAAAAAATATGTGATACAATTACACAGTATATATTTGTATAGTAGGAGGTTTATGTTTTGAAAGCATACGAAAGCAATGCTCACTACTCATCAAAGGTTCGTGAATGTTCGAATTTTGCAATCAGGGAGATAAAAAAGGTTTGTAAGGAAGTTGGTCCTCGTCCAGCCGGATATGAAGGCGAGAAAAAAGGTCAGGACTATGTTGAAAAGCTTATGGCTCCCATTGCTGATGAAGTAAAAAGAGAAAAGTTTACTTTAAGCCCAAAGGCTTTTATGAGTTGGGTTATGATTGACGGAATACTAGCTCTTGTGGCTGCGATTTTCGGAATTATTTGTAGTATAGGTTTTTTACCTCCTGCAGTTGAAACAGTTTTAAGAGTAGTTTCAATCGTTCTTGTAGTTCTTGCAGTGTTTTTCTTGTTGGGTGAATTCCTTTTCTACAAGCCTGTTCTTGACCCATTCTTTAAAAAAGAAGAATCAAGTAACGTTATCTGCACAAGAAAAGCCGCTGGTGAAACAAAGAGAAGAATTATTATTGGCGGACATATGGATACTGCTTATGAGTGGAGATATACTTATCTTGGTGGTCCAAAATTAGTTACAACAGTTGTTGTTTCGGCAGTTCTTGGACTTTTGATTACCTTGGGTCTTTCAATAGCAGGATTCTTTGTTGAAAGTCGCACAGCAGAAATTGTGATGATTGTTCTTCATGCAATTACAATTCCTGCCCTCGTTTCAGTAATGTTCTTTGTTAACTGGAAGCTTCCTGTTGACGGTGCAGCTGATGACCTTACAGGCGTATTCGCATCAATGGCAACTCTCCTTTATCTTAAAATGAATGATATCCGTTTTGAGAATACAGAGGTTGTTGCAGTTTCAATGGGTGCTGAAGAAGAAGGACTTCGTGGCTCAAAGGCTTTTGCACAGGCTCATGGTGAGGAATACAAAAACGATGGTGTTGAAACAGTTTTTGTAGCACTTGATACGCTTCGTGATTATGACTTCATGGGAATTGTTACAAAGGATATGACCGCTACTGTAAATCTTGATAAACAAGCTTGTGCTCTTATGAAAAAGGCTGCTGAAAATGCAGATGTTCCTGTTAATTTCACAACAACTCCATTGGGTTCAACTGATGCTGCTGCAACACAGCAGGGTGGAATTAAGTCTGTTGCATTTACAAGTATGGACCCAGCTCCTGCAAGATATTATCACACACGTGATGATAACGTTAAGGTTCTTGAAATGAAAACCCTTGAAGATTCACTCAAGATTGTTTTGGAAACAGTTTTCTTGTTCGACGAACAAGGACTTAAAGATAATTATTAATTTCACCGAGAGGGGAAAGAAAAAATGAAAAAAACATTTATTAAAATTATGGCTCTTGCATTGGTTGTTACAATGTTAGCAGTATCTTTTGCGGGTTGTACTACATCGGATGTTCAGAGACCTACTGCAGTACAGGTAAAAACAGACCTTAAGGATGTAGCATTTAAATTTACATACGGTGAACTTAAAAACGTTCTTCCCGGTGATAAGCTTGCAACACTCTTTGAAAACTTCAATAAGAAAAGTGACGACAGAACAGTTGAACTTTCATATTATGAGCTTGTTTCAAAATATGGTTCAGAAGAATATTTTGATAGTATCCTTGCGCTTATTTCAGATGAAGAATGGGCACAGTTTACAGGAAATCAGCAAGAAATCCTTGATTATTTCAATGGCTTAATTAATGACATCAAAACAAATGGCTCTGCAAGAGTTTCATATAATGAGTATTTCTGGATTAACCATGGTGACCAAGTTGTTTTCAAGGATGCAAACGGAAATGAACTCCCAAATCAGAAGGAATTCCGTGCAGCATTCCGTCTTTATGCAGATACAGCACTTAAAGATATCGGCTCATTCCTTATGAACCTTGAACAGGATAAGGCAACTGAATTCAAAGCAGATTTGACAAATGTTATCTACCCACTTGGTGAAAGGACTGCAAGTACATTGACACTTGCTGACCTTTACACAGATAAGGAAACAAAAACATATCCAATTTATACTTCTGTTATTCCTAATCTCGTTCACGACCTTGATGAAGAAGGTAACAACGCAGAAGATGAAGATGGCGAATATATCTTTGTTCCAAACGAACTTACAAGAACAATCAATATTATGGTAAAACCTGAAGAAACAAGTGTTAAAAAGGCATTTACTGTCCGTGAAAAAGATGGAATTATGGAACAGTTTAAGGTTGCTGAATCTTATCTTAAACTCAACTCATTTGAAATCGGCTTTACACCTTGCAAGATTATGACAGGTATCAATGCTGTAACAGACGAAATGACATATGTAACTTATGAGAAGAATATGGTTATTACAGCAAATATCACATTTACAGGTGCTTTGGCACAGTATGGCACAGTGATTGTTGAATTCCCTTGCACATCTTCACTTACATACAACTTTGGTTGGCCAACAGCTGAATAAAAAACACAAAATCAGCGGTATTCTGAAAAGGATACCGCTTTTCTTTTTTGTTGACAATGGGAAATTTAGAGAATAAAATAAAAGTGTAAAAAATTTCATTTGGAGTGGGGATTGAAAAAATGAAAAAGATTTTATCAGTATTTATTGCAGTTGTAATGATTATTTCAACACTTTCTCTTTTTGCTTTTGCTAGAGAAGAAAAGCCTGTGCCTGTTGTTGTTCTTCAGGGGTATTCAGGACCAACTCTTGTTTATACAGATGAAAACGGCGAACCAATTATAGATGCTGAAACAGGTGATGTTGTTAAAGCGTGGCCAGTTGATTTCGAAAAAATCGGAGAAAAGGTTGTAGCTGCATTACCTGAAATGATAACAGGGAAACTTGTAGGTGAAGATGCAATTGTTGAAGCACTTGTACCTATTGTTAAAGAAACACTTATGCCACTTGTAATTCTTGAGGACGGTACATCGTGGCAAAACATTACATATTATCCAAAAGGTGCTGCGGCAACTCAGGTTTCAACACTCATTGAAAAAGATATGGAACAATATATTCCTGAAAGTATATTTGTTGAAGAGGCAATCCAAAGAGTCGGTGCAGAAAACGTTTTTGGTTTTACTTTTGACTGGAGAAAAAGTCAACTTGATTACGCGAAAGCTCTTGACGAATATATTGAGGAAGTGAAAGAAATCACGGGTAGTGACAAGGTTGACATTATGGGTCTTAGTCACGGTGGACAATACGGAACAACATATCTTTATTATTACGGCTATAAAGGTGATGTGAGAAATGCCATTCTAGCAAATCCTGCAACAGGTGGAACAACTTTTGTCAGCACTCTTTTCATGAACGAATATGTTGACCTTGATTTAAAAAATGTAATGAAGTTTGTCCAACACATATTCGATATAGAAGAGGATTTTGAATGGATATTTGACCTTCTTTCTCTTGATAACATTGTGGGTGGGATAAATCGAGTTTTACAGGAAGAAAGAATTATGTACAGACTTTCTAATATACCATCATTACTTGATTTTGTTCCGATGGACAGATTTAACGAGGTTGTAGAGAATATTGACCTTAATCCGGAGAAAAATGGAAAACTCTATTATGATACAGTCAAGTATCATACAGATGTTCACACAGGGACAAATCTCGCAGATAGATTTGCAGAGTTAGAGAAACAAGGAACAAAAATTGGATATATTGTTGGTAGCGGATATACTGCATTGAGCAGTGTTGGAACAAATTCAGATTTTCTCATTGATACATATCTTAGTTCAGGTGGTGCTTATTGTGCTCCATACGATGAAAAGTTTGAGGCCGATTATGTGCAACAGGGAACAATCTGTAATGATAAAACCCATTATCATATTTCTCCGGAATTAAATATCGATGCATCAACGGGAACTTTGCCAGACTCAACATGGTATGCTATCGGTCAGGGACACGGACAGTATTTCAATGACCCATATACGAGACAAATTGTCTGCAATTTCCTTTGGGGCGATTTGAAAGATGTGTTCAGTGACGACAGATTTCCACAGTTTAACTATTCTCAAAAACATGCAGATAATATATATGCATATTTCAACAACACGGATGCAGGATATCATTCTTCTTATGATACAGAATTAATTATTAAAAATCTTTCTAATACATCTTCAATCAGAATATGGTGTATAGATGTAGAAGGTGCAGAAATAGAACTTATTTATAATAGAAATCTTGTGTTGAATGTTGGTGAATCTGTTACAATAGGGGTCAATTCAGTATCTTCCGAAAATGCAGAAAAGCCATTTAAAGTGATAGTGAAATATACAATAGATAATGATATGCATACAACGGCTTTTAAGGCTTTCAGCTTTATTAGTTTAAGTGACGAGGATATAAAACAATATACTCACCTTGCAAAAAATAAGGCTGACGACCCAATACCGGAAGAACCTATGCCACCTCAAAAAGATGAGCCTACAATAGAAACTCCACAAGAGCCTGAAACAGAAATAACTACCCAACCCGAAACATCAACCAAACCGGAAACAAACTCACCAACAACCGATGTTGAAGTACCTAATACAGATTCAAATGTTATGATTTGGAGTTTACCTTTCGTGGCAATATGTTTCATCTCCCTGATGTGTATTATCAGGCTTCGAAAAAAAGAAACTGAATAATATATAAAAAAATCTCTCAGGATATTACCTGAGAGATTTTAATTTTAAAGTGCTTTGATTTTTTCAATACAGTCCTTGCAAACTTCCATTTCCTGATTGATGTTTTCTGTTGCTCCACATATTTTGCATAAAGGAGCAAGTTTTTCAATGATTATTTTACCGTTACTTTCGGTAATTCTCACTTCAGTCATTTCGTGAATTCCTGTGTTTTTTCTGTACTCTGCAGGAATAACAATACGACTCATTTTATCCACTCTTCTTACAAATTGTGTCATAATATTCTCTCCTTATGTTTTGTTTGACATATTTTACCATATTTATTATAGCACATCTTGTCGAAAAATGTAAAAATATTTACAAAAAATTTAAAAAATTTAGAGCAACAGTATTCCTTATTTCATTGACATTGAGGTTTTTTGAGGGTATCCTAATATTAACATAACTTAAGGAGGGATAAAAATGGAAAATTTAGAATTTATTTTGCGATATGTTCTGTGCTTTCTTGCCATTGCAGTTATATTTAACTGTGTTTTATCCCTTATTCGTTTGCGACCCGAAAAGAAAACCTATGCCTTGTTGGTGGATGTGACTAATGATGAGCAGTTTCCTATAACCTGTTATGAAACATCCATCGGAAGAAGTAAATCCTGCGATATTGTGTTTTCAAATATGACGGTTTCTCGCTCACATGCTGTAATTGCCCTAAGAAAAGACGGATTTTATGTTTTTGATACGGATTCTAAAACAGGTATCCATGTGAATGGAGAAAAAATTGAGAAACCCAAAAAAATCTTTAACGGTGATGTTATTGCTTTTGGTACTGCAGTATTGAATTTTTATATTGGTAGTGAAGCTGATGACGATATGAGCCATAAAAAGGATGCTCCTATTGCACGTGCAACACTCACTAATCTTGCAGACGATAATGTGTTCAGGCTTGAGGGGGACTTTGTTACAATCGGCAGAAGAAAGGGAAGTAATATTGAAATTTCTGCTCCATACGTTTCAAGGGAACATGCGGAATTGACATTACAGAAAAACCGATGGATAATCGAAAATTTCAGTAGCGTTACAGCAACAACCTTGAATGGTGAGGTTATATATTCTCCAACTGCTCTTGAAAACGGAGATATTATTGAAATTGGAGATTTTGCATTTAGATATAACGAGAACAGATAGTTTCAAAATGTAGAAAGGCGGGTGACGAATATGCTTAAAAAGACAAGAAATGTAAATCTTTATATAATGCTTTTTATTATCACATTGTTTCAGTTAGTATGTCTTTTTACCTTGTTGTTTAAGGCAGAGGATGAGCATAGATTAAATATATTTGTCTCCTTTGCCCTATATATACTTGTAGAATATTTGTATTTTATCGGCACAAGACTTATACTCAAACGAAATGGCTTTGAGGTGGAATTAATTGCATTTTTGCTAACTTCCGTTGGATTAACCATTACTGCAAGTGTTTATCCCGAGGCAACAATGAAACAATTTATTGCAGTTGTAATCGGTATTATGGGATTTGTTGCATTACAATGGTTTATGAGAGAATTAAAACCTTGTATTGCACTTCGCATTCCTGTTGCTGTTATCGCAGTGGGTTTGATGGCTTTTGCAGTTGTTTTTGCAGAATACACAAATGGTGCAAGAAACTGGATATATATCGGAGGGATTTCTGTCCAACCATCGGAGCTTGTTAAGGTTGCCTTTGTTTTTGTTGGTGCAGCAAGCCTTGAAAAATTACAATCCAATAAAAGTCTTACGAAATTCATTGTTTTTGCATTTGCTTGTGTTGGCGCCCTTTTCCTTATGCACGATTTTGGTACTGCTCTTATATTCTTTTTCACCTTTGTAGTAATTTCGTTTATGCGTTCAGGTGACGTTAGAACAATTTTAATTGTATGTACAGTTGCTCTTATGGGTGGTTTGTTGATTTTGTTATTCAGACCTTATGTTGCAAATCGTTTTGCAGCCTACGGACATGTGTGGGAATATTTTGATACCTCGGGCTATCAACAGACAAGGACAATGATTTACTCTGCGAGTGGTGGACTTTTCGGAGTAGGAATCGGAAATGGACATTTAAGGGAGGTTTTTGCTTCAACAGAGGATTTGGTTTTTGGTGTTGTGTGTGAAGAATTTGGCATGATAATGGCTGGGGCAATTCTGCTTTCGTATGTAGCATTGTTGGTTTATTCAATACGTCACGCAAAATATGCCCGTTCAACATTTTATGCAATCTCTGCTTGTGGTGCGTCTGCATTGATGTTATTTCAAGCAGCACTCAATGTATTCGGTGTAAATGATTTATTGCCTTTGACAGGTGTTACACTTCCCTTTGTCAGCAGGGGTGGTTCAAGTATTATTTGTTGTTGGATGTTACTTGCATTTATAAAAGCAGTTGACAGGAGCACTTACAGATATGGGGGTGTTCGTCAATGAAATCAATTTCAAGGAGAGCATTAGTCCTTTATTCGATTATTCTTCTGTTTCTTGCAGGTTGCGGATTGTTGTTTTTTAATCTTATATCACATTCCGAAGAATGGGCAATGAATAAGGCAAATAAACACCTTTATAATTCAGGTTCACTTGCAACAGCAGGTGATATTCTTGATGTTAACGGTGAAATTCTTGTAACAACAAAGAATGGTAGCCGTTCATATAATGATGATAAATCAATACGTATTGCAACGCTTCATACGGTGGGAGACAGCTCTGGATATATTGCAAGTGGCGTGCAAAGTGCTTTCAAAAATGAAATCACGGGATATTCATTAAAAGATGGTGTTTACAATCTCCAACGCTACGGAAAAGGGAATGACATTACACTTACATTAAATGCAGAAATCTGCAAGGTGGCTTATAATGCTCTTGGCAATTATAAGGGTACTGTTGGTGTTATGAACTATAAAACAGGGGAACTGATTTGTATTGTTTCAACACCGAGTTTTGATGTTTATAATAAGCCTAAGGATATCCACACGGATACAAGCGGGAAATACGAAGGTATCTATATGAATAGATTTTTCTCAGGGCTTTACACTCCCGGCTCTACCTTTAAGATTGTTACTGCTGCTTGTGCAGTTGAAAATATTCCTGATATTTATGAAAAAGAGTTTGTTTGCAACGGAAAAATTCAGGTGGGTGAAGGGTATGTTATTTGTAGTGCTACCCACGGAAAAATAAACTTTGAAGAGGCGTTAAATAAATCCTGCAACTGTGCTTTTGCCAAAATCGCAGAAGAAGTGGGAAATGAAGCTCTTACCCGGACTGCTGAAAGAATAGGGTTTAACGGTTTAGGTTTTGTAATTAATGATAAAATAAATTGCTCTAATAGTAAGCTGGATTTGTCAAATGCCAAACTTTTGGACCTTGGTTGGGCAGGAATTGGACAATATACAACTCTCATCAATCCTTGTCAGATGCTAACTGCTATTTCTTCTATTGCAAACAAGGGATTTGCAGTTTCACCTTATCTTGTGTCACAGATTCAAACTCCTAATGGAAGGGAGATTTTAAAAGGGGAAACCATAGAATTAGGACAATATTTTACGGAAATGGTAGCAGACGAATTAAATGTTCTTCTTCGGTCAAACGTAAAAAACAGATATGGAGATAATCTTTTTCCGGGAATTGAGATGTGTGGAAAAACAGGTACTGCAGAAATTAGTGATAACAGTGAAGCGAAGCCAAACGGTCTGTTTGTAGGGTACTCACAGAGAGAAGATATGCCATTTGCAATAATTGTAATTGTTGAAAACACAAATTCCTCAATGAGTAGTGCAGTTCCTATTGCATCAAAGGTTATGAAAGCAATAAAAAACGAATATACACAATAAAAAAGACGGGTTAAATACCCGTCTTTTAGCTTTATGTTTTCATTTTATAAAGGAAGAATAACCTGGTCCTGTCCGTAAATAAGGAATTCAAAGAACCAAACAATCATATCAAAGAAACCTGCTTTAGATGTCATTGTGATAGTCTCTGAATCAATAACCTCACCAAAGGCGTTAACAAGCTCAACAGTTATTACTGTATCACCATTTCTTACGGAAACAATTTCACAAGATGTTCCAAGCTCGGAAGGTGTTAACTTAAAGTTGTCATTATTTGCAGACCATCTATAATAATATGCACCAAAAGGTGGGATTTTCTTAGCAACAACATGAAGAATAATACCATCATTATAGTCAATAGTTGTTGTTGATGGAGTTTGAATATCAAAGTAGTTTTTTGATGCTTCAGATGCTGCTCTGAAGGTAATAAGCATTGTAGATGCAAGAATAGAGGTTGCAGTTACATTCACAACTCTGTTTCCTGAAAGCACACGAGCTTCTTTGATTCCAAAAGTGATTCTTCCACCTGTTTGTAAAATTACGAACTGAATGGTGAATAATGTTCCAGCTTCAGTAACAGGTGTACCTGTTGTACCGCTGTATTTAAACTCACCCTCAATTTGGTCATTTGACATTTCTGTAGAGAAAACGCCATTTAAACTTGCAGAGTCTTCAATCATTCTGAAATATGCTGTGTCATAATTGAGAACATAGGTCAAATCAACAAGATTAGAATCAACAGGAACTTCAACTGTGACTGTAACTATGTCACCAACATCAACACTTGTTCTGTCCGCAGATGCGATAATTGCCGGAGCAGGTATCTCAACATCCAAGATAGAACCTGCAAATGCTGTTGTAGGGATTACAGCGAAAAGCATAATTGTTGCTAATAAAACGGATAAAACTTTTTTCATTTTTTACTTCTCCTTCGTTTTAACATCAATAAAATTATAAAATAAATATAATTTAAAGTCAATGTTTAGAGTAATAAAAAAGACGAGTAAATAAACTCGCCTTTTTATGTTAATTAATTATTCTGGGAGAACTTCAATTCCACCGAAGATTGAACGGAAGAAAGCAACGATTTTATCAAAGAAGCCTGCTTTAGATGTCATTGTAATTGTTTCTGTATCAAGAACTGTATTTCCGTTTACGAGTTTAACTGTAATTGTTGTATCACCGTTTGCTGCTGATGTAATTGTACAACTCTTGCCGTCTGCAGAAACTTCCATCTTGAAGTTGTCATTATCTGCAGACCATTGATATTTTGCAGTTGAAGGAGGAGTCTTAGTTTGATTTACGTGAAGGGTAATACCATTCTTGTAACTGATTTTGTTTGTTGATGGTGTTTTAATTGTGAAATAATCAGTAGTTGTAGTAGTACCAGTTGTAAAAGAAAGAGTCTTTGTAGAAGCAGATGCACAAGCAGATGTTACGTTAACATCCTTACCGCCTGAAAGCACATAAGCTTCGCCTACACTACAAGTGATTTTTCCACCAGTTTTCAAAACCTTGAACTGAACAGTAAACAAAGTTTTTGCAGCACCGGTAATACTATCGCTAGTTGCACCAATGTATTTTACTTCACCAGATTTATTAGTGTTCATAGCTTCGTAACCAAAAGCACCTGTTGAAGCAGCAGAGTTGCTAACCACCTGGAAATATGCTGTGTCATATTTGAGACTGTACTCTAAAGAAACAAGGTTTGAATTTGCAGGAAGCTTTACTGTAACTGTTACAACATCACCAACTTTTACAGTTGTCTTGTTTGCTGTTGCAGTAATAGCTGGTGCAGATGCAGCAAAAGCTACTGTTGAAATCATAGCAAAAATCATAAGTACTGCTAAGAAAACGGATAATACTTTTTTCATTACGGATATCTCCTTTATTATTGAAATTACAAACAGATTATAGAGTAAATTATTAGCAAAGTCAAGAAGAACACTACTTTTTATTATTTAAATAAGATAAGATTTCATCATATTCGTTTTTAATCTTTTCGTTAATTACCAAATCAAGCAAAAAGGTCAATGTTTCGCCAATTTTTTTACCCTTAAAGCCTAAACCCATCAGGTCGTTGCCATTGATGGCAAGGTCTTTTATTGAGAAGCATTCTTTTTCTTTTAGAATATCGTTAATTATACTTTTTGTTTCCTTGTAAAAATCATCACCACGATAATATTCGGACTTTTGAGCAGAATTATCGCAAAATTTTATTTCAATTAAAGGGAAAATTAATTCCACACCAATCTGCGACATAATTTTTTTAAGCCTTTTCCTGTCGGGAGAGACGGAATCATTTACCATAATTGGTGAGTCGTGGAATGCTACAAGGGTTACAACTTTATTTTTTGTTTCATTATCGAAACGAAGCCTTGTGAGAATTTTTTCTGTGGTTTCTGCACTCTTTTTTGGGTGACCATAATAATGTTGTTCACCCTTTTCATCAAAATATGCCACAAGTGGTTTTGCAATATCGTGGAAAAATAACGCAAGACGAATGGCTACATCAGAATTACTATTTTCAAGTGCTTTTAAAGAGTGGGTGTAAACATCAAAACAATGATGACGATTTTCTTGCTTAAAGTTTATACAAGGCTTTATTTCGGGAATAAAAACAGCAATAACATCGGAAAACTCTTGCAAAACAGAATAAGCATTTTTTCCACAGATGAGTTTTACAAATTCTTCACGAATTCTCTCTGCAGAAATGTTAAGGAGCAAATCCTTGCATTCGTGAATTGCATATTTTGTTTTTTCTTCAATAGAAAATCCTAAAACAGAAGAAAATCTCAAAGCACGAAGAATCCTGAGAGCATCTTCACGAAAACGAGTTTGGGCGTCACCGATACACCGGATGGTTTGATTTTTAATATCGTCAATTCCATTTACAAGGTCACGAAAGCCATCATTAAAATCGTAAGCAATCGCATTCATTGTAAAATCACGACGCACAACATCATCCGAAAGTGATTTTGAAAAGGTTACACTATCGGGATGACGATTATCAGAATAGCTGCTTTCACTTCTGTATGTGGTTATTTCAAGGGGCTCGTTATCAATAAGTACAGTAACTGTACCATGCTTTATGCCCGTTTCAATAACACGAAAATCCTTAAAAACCTTTTTTACTTCGGCGGGCGTTGCGTTTGTTGTAATGTCAATATCACCAATGGGTAAACCCATAATGAAATCTCGCACACTTCCACCGATTAAAAATGCCTCGAAACCGCTATTTTTGAGTAATAGGACAGCAGTTTTTGAGGCGGGTTTAAAACTATTTGTTTTGTTCATTCAATGCCTCTGTGAGAGCAAGTGCTAATTGGTCAGGGCATGATGTAGGCTTGAAACCACATTTAATACCCTTAATGAGAGGAATAATCTCTTCTGCCTTTTTGCCTTCTACAAGGGCTGCAATACCTTTAAGGTTACCATTACAACCACCGAAGAAAGAAACATTTTTTACAATTCCGTCTTCAAGCTCAAACTTAATTTCACGAGCACAAGTGCCACGTGTTTTGTATTTAAAATCCATTTATTTTACCTCGCTGATTTTATTTGAAAGTGTCACTAATTCTTCCATTGTGAGTGCTTCTGCACGTGCTGTGAGAGAAAGCCCTGCATTTTCTACTGCAAGAGTGATTTTATCTTTCTCGATTCCCATACCACTTGAAAGTGAGTTGAGAATTGTTTTTCTTCTCTGTGCAAAGGCAGATTTAACCATCTTGAAGAAAAGTGCTTCGTCAGTTACCTGATAATCACCCTTTTTGGTAAGGTCAAGCTCGATTACACAACTGTCAACCTTCGGACTTGGCATAAATGAGCCACGGGAAACATCAAAAAGTTTTCTTGCCTGTGCATAATAATTTACTGCAACAGTAACTGCACCACTTTCTCTTGTGCCGACTTTTGCACAAAGACGGTCAGCGGCTTCTTTTTGCACCATAACGATTATCTTGTTAAATGGTAGTTTCTCCTCTAAAAGTCGCATTATAACAGGGGAAGTAATATAGTATGGCAAGTTGGCACATACGAATATTTCCATTCCCTCAAAATGTTCTTTGATTATGGAGTTAAGGTCAGCTTTTAAAATATCCTCGTTAATAAGTGTGAGATTATCATATCCTGCAAGTGTGTCGTTAAGCACAGGGAAAAGTCTTGTGTCAAGTTCAACACAAACAACCTTGTCGGCTCTTTCAAGAAGTTCTTTTGTTAAAACTCCCACACCGGCACCGATTTCAAGCACGCCAATTTTACCCTTTGCCCCGTCCTTAACAGCTTCCGCCATTCGTGGGCAAACAGTTGGATTAACAAGGAAATTCTGTCCTAAACCTTTTGAAAATGTAACATTATGCTCACTCATAACTCTCTTTATAACGGAGATGTCGGTGAGAGTGTAATTTTTCTTATCCAATGTATTTTTCCTTTACTTTTCCTAAAAGTTTCATACCTTCAACGATTTTTTCGTCAGAAGGAGTTGAGAAATTCATTCTGAAACAGTTTGTTTCTTCGTCGTTAATCATAAATGCTGAACCCGGAACAACTGCAACCTTATTTGCGATACAATCCTTTACAAATTCAAGCATATTTACATTTTCAGGCAATTCACACCAAACGAAAAGTCCACCCTCTGGACGAACATATTTAACAAAATCACCAAGTTCACTATCAATAAGGTCACACATAAGGTTGAGTTTTCTGCGATAGATTTCACGAATTTTCTCAATGTGTGCGTTAACGTCGTTCTGTTCCATCCATTTGTCAACAAGCATCTGTGAGAATACGGGAGTATGAACGTCGGAAGCTTGTTTACCGACTGTCATTTTTGCAATAATTTGTGATGGTGCAACAATATAACCAACACGGATACCTGGTGCTAAAAGTTTTGAGAATGAGCCCGCATAAATAACAATACCATCTTCATCAAAACTCTTAATTGATGGAACTTCTTCGCCTGAAACTCTTAAATCGCCATAAGGGTTATCTTCAAGGATAAGAAGTCCATACTTTTTAGCAAGTTCGTAAACTGCCTTTCTCTTTTCAAGGCTCATTGTAGCACCCGATGGGTTTTGGAAGTTAGGAATTGTATAAATGAATCTTGGGTTAGTAGCATTTTTAATTGCTTCTTCCAATTTTTCAATATTCATTCCGTCTGCCTCAACAGAAACACCTGCAAGTTTACAACCATAAGAACGGAAACAGTTAAGAGAACCGATGAATGAGGGACATTCGCAGATAACGGTGTCGCCCAAATCACAAAGTGCTTTTGTTGCAAGGTCCATAACCTGCTGTGCACCTGAAGTGACAATAAGTGAATCAAATTCTTTACCGATATTGTATCTGTCTTTAACGAATTTTGTAAGTCTTTCGATTAACGGTCTGTAACCCTCAGTAACTCCATACTGCAATGCAGTTACAGGAGCAGTTTCAAAGATTTCTGCAGAAATTCTTTTAACCTCTTCGATAGGGAATGATGATGCGTCAGGATTTCCCGCTGCAAAAGGAATAATGCTTGGGTCCTGAGTTGCTTTTAAGATTTCGCGAATTGCAGATGGTTGAAGTCCTGAAATACGCTTTGAAAAATAATAGTCCATTTGTTTCACCTAATTTTTAAAGAAATATGAAAATATTTTATCACAATATATATTTGTTTGCAAGTTGCAGTAAAAAAATAAAACTGCCCCGAAGGACAGTTTGTATTTATGCCATTTCTTTTGCAAGAGCCTTGATTTGTTCAATATTTTCAGACTTTACTGCAGAATGAATTGTTACAATGCTTTCTGCAAAAGTGATTTCTTTGCTATTTTCAAACATTTTCTTGATTTTGTTCTTAACAATAGGACCCCAAGAGCCATTTTCAACGATACCAATTTTACGGTTTCTGTATCCACGTTCAGTAAGCTCGTTTATGAATTCTCTCATAAATGGGAACAAGTCACCGTTGTAGGTTGTAGTTGCAAGAATGATTTTTCCGTAACGGAAAGCATCTTCAACTGCTTCTGCCATATCGCAACGAGCAAGGTCATTTACTACAACCTTAGGACAACCTTCATTCTTAAGTTCTTCTGCTAAAATTTCAACAGCATTTTTTGTGTTACCATAAACGGATGTGTAGCAGATGAGTGTGCCTTCACTCTCAACACCATAGGAAGACCAAATGTCATAGAGATTGAGGTAATATCCGAGATTTTCGGTAAGAACAGGACCGTGTAATGGGCAGATTGTCTGAATATCGAGTCCAGCTGCTTTTTTAAGGACTGCTTGTACCTGCGCACCATATTTACCTACAATGCCGAAATAGTAACGACGAGCTTCACAAGCCCAATCTTCCTCAACATCCAAAGCACCGAATTTTCCGAATCCATCAGCAGAGAAAAGTACTTTTTCTGTGTTGTCATAGGTCATCATAACTTCAGGCCAATGCACCATCGGTGCCAAAACAAATGTAAGTGTATGTTCACCTAGGGACAATGTATCGCCTTCACCAACAATAAGTCTTCTGTCAGCATAATCTGTGCCGAAAAACTTGTTCATCATAACGAATGCACGGTCAGTAGCAACAATAATTGCATTTGGATATGTTTCAGCAAATTTGTTTATGTTTGCGGAGTGGTCAGGCTCCATGTGTTGCACAATAAGGTAGTCGGGAGCAACATCGTTCAATTCGTTTTTGATGTTCTGCATCCATTCATCAAAAAAGTTCTTATCAACAGTATCCATAATTGCAATTTTTTTATCACGAATTATGTATGAGTTGTATGCCATACCGTTTGGCACAATGTACTGACCTTCAAAAAGGTCGATTTGGTGGTCGTTTACACCAATGTATTTTACATCCTTTAACATCTTTATTTCTCCTTATCCAATTAAAATATCAAAAGCAAGCATTAGGCAGAATCCTGCCAAAAGTGAATATGTTGCTCCTCTTTCGCTACCGTGAGCGTGAGTTTCAGGTATCATTTCGTCGCTTATTACATAGAGCATGGTACCACCTGCAAAGGCTAATGCAAACGGAAGAATTGCAGTAGAAATGGTAACCGCAAAATAGCCTAAAAGGGTACCGATAACTTCGATTGCACCTGTGGCAACTGCGATTAAAAATGTTCGTCTGTGGCTCATTCCTGCCGAAAGCATCGGTGCAATTATAACCATACCTTCTGGAATATTCTGTAAGGCAATACCACCTGCAATAGTTATGGCGTCTGCTATGTTTCCTGTACCGAAGCCAACACCCGCAGCAATACCTTCGGGTAGATTATGAATAGCAATAGCAATTACAAAAAGTAAAATTTTGTTAAGCTGTGCAGTATTGTTAGGGTGGCTTTCCTGGTCAACACCTGTCAGTCTGTGTAAATGAGGTACAATTTTGTCGATAAGGTTGACACACAAAGCACCACAGAAAACACCGGCGACTGTAACCAATAATGAAAATTTACCACCATATTCCAAGGATGGAAGAATAAGTCCGATTACTGATGCCGCAAGCATAACACCCGATGCAAATGCTAAAACAATATCACTGAATTTGTGACTGATTTTCTTGAATAAAAATCCGAAAATCGCACCGATAACGGAAGCTCCGCCAACACCAAGTGCGGTTAACAATACAAGCTTCATATACTTCACATCCTCTCACCCGAATTATATTTTTACATTTTTAATTAATTTTACCATAAACAATTGAAAAGTGAAAGAGGATATTTATGTATTTTTCTATTCCTTTCTCGTTTTAATTCTTTGTGATTTTTCCGTGTTTTAATAACTGTAAAAATTATATGAAAAACCACAAGTTACAAAAGTAGCTTGTGGTTTTTTGGCACCCCCTGCGGGAATCGAACCCACAACTAACCCTTAGGAGATACCGAGGGAAACGGCTTTCGCATCCCTTATAATGCCTAAAAATCCCCTGCTATCAGGGGATTTTTACGGTTAATGTGTTATATTGTATTATGCCGTTACCGCTGATTTTATGCTGTTTTACCGCGTTTGATTAGCAAGCAATTAGCAGTGGTATCGATTTTAGGGTAGTGATAATTGTCTTACTGGGTACCATCGTATTATTTATAGTATCATGGTGTTTAAAATAATCACTTACAAATTATTGCAAAATTCCAATATTTCTGCTATAATAATCTTAACGAAACAGGAACGGAGAATAATTATGGCTGAGATTGATTTAAAAGCTTATACTACACGTGCCAAAGAACTTGAATCTGCTATATTTACACAAAAAAGATTAATGGATAGTCATAAATCTCTTTTTGATAGTGAGCGTCCAGTCGAACCTCAAAAGCAACAAATACCTGAGCCTACAAAGCCTTTTCATCCAGGGGAACCTGATTTTTCCGTTGACCACTTTCTTATTATCGTTTTTGGCATAGCTCTTGTTATAGGAGTCATTATGTGTGCAGTTAATGAAGGATTGGGTGTTCTTCTTGGTCCGCTTTTAGTTGCTGGTGGCGGTATAATGTTCATTAGTGGAATTATAGTGAGATTTCAACATCAATCAGAACACGAAAAAGCACTTGAAAACTATGAGAGACAAATGAAAGAATATAATTCTAAAATGTCTACATACAAAATCCAACTTTCTAATATTAACTCTACATATCCTATCGAATTAGAAGACTATAGAGAAAAGGTTACTGTTCACGATTCAAAAGTTTCGGGAATAATGTCACAACACAAAAAGGCACTTGCTTCTTTGGAAGAATCAATAAATGCCGTTTACGATGAAAATATAATTTTCCCTAAATACAGAAATCTTGTTGCGATTACTGCAATCAATGAGTATCTATTAAGTGGCAGATGCGATAAACTCGAAGGTCCAGATGGAGCCTATAATCTTTACGAGATGGAACTTAGGCAAAATATCATTATTGCCCAATTGTCAAGCATTATAGATAATTTAGAGCAAATTAGAAATAATCAATATTCGCTTTATGAAGAACTGCAAAAATCTAATTGCATTATTGATGAAATTCTTTCCGAAACTCATAAAATGAATGAATCGGCTAAACTAACTGCTTATTTCGCAGGGATTACCGCTTTGGCAGAAACTTCTCCAAAATATTATCATGGTATTGTAATGTAAAATAAAACATGGAGGTAATCATATATGATAAACAAAGAAAAATATTTATCGGAATTCAAAAAAGTTTTAGTGGAAATATACCCTATGGGTAATTATACAAAAGCTTAGCTAACAGGAAATGATAGTTTAGTGCGAAATAAAATGGATAATTTTGTTATGCGTAACTATGGCGAGTATTATAAAAATGAACTAAAACAATTAATCGCGTATAAAAATAGCCTTTACGACGAATGTGTTGAAGAACTCGTATTGTAATAACATAATAATCTGCTCTCGACATCGAGAGCAGATTTTATTTTTAAATGACAATATCAACATAATAACTATCGCCCTCATTAGCAAACAAATATTCGAAAAATCAAATTAGCAGAAGGCACTTTTTCATTAGCAGAAAATCAAAAAATCTGCTAATTTTTATTAGCAGGATAATTTGGCAAAGTTTTAAGTTGAAATTTACAATAAATGAATTCTATTAGCAGAATGACCTTTCTGCTAATGGAAAAGTATGCGTTTGGGGCATTTTTTAGTTTGTTTCAAAAAACAGAAAAAGCCGAAAAACCTAGTAAAATCAAGGCTTCTCGGCTTTCGAGATTGGCACCCCCAGCGAGAATCGAACTCACAACTAACCCTTAGGAGGGGTTTATTATATCCATTTAACTATGGAGGCATAGTGACAATATTAACTTTGTGTCAATCGCTTTTTAAGGAAAGGTGATTGTTATAACTAATTCTTAGGAGGGGTTTATTATATCCATTTAACTAAGGAGGCGTATAAAGACGGAAACAATCCGTCTTTTAATTAACTTTATAGTTTTGTGACCATTGGTCAACCAATGCGTTGAAATCATTACCCTTCATAGCTCTTAAACACTCTGTGCGATGGGCTCCATAGTAATTGTATGTTTCATCAAAAACATCAATTCTTTGAACAAGGAAAATATAATCACCAATAATGATAGTTGTAGCACCGTTCACTTCAAGCTTCTCTACTTCTTTGTAAAATCCTGTTGGAAAGCTTCCATCACTTGAAGAATTTATAATTGTGTTGTGAATCTCTCGGTCCGTTGTTGTTTCAATAAGTGAGCCGGTATTAACAAGGTCGGCAGAACGACTGAGATTGTTTATTATTGATGCTTTTTCCGAATCGGACATTGAAACCATAGCACCTGTTTCGTTGATGTTGAAAAGATAATCTGTTGCAAAGTTTATTGCGATATAGTTTTCTTTAAAATACTTCTTTATAGATTCTTCGTCAACGGGAGACTGACCCTCGGGACCATAGTAATAATCAAGAAGTGTGTCCTCATAAAACTTGGAAGTTTCGATTTTATATATAGTTTGTTTTGATATGCCAATGTTGGAATAATAAACACTATAAATATGCCACAAGTCATTTACTTTTTTTGAAAGTTCAGATTTCTGTGTAGAGGAAAGGGTGAGGGAATGAGCAGAAAATTCGGAGTTTATTGCCACATAGCGAGAAATTGCCTGTTTAATTTGAACTTTATCTTTTTTATATAAATCCTCAAAGTAATAGTAAACCTCGTTATCTATTTTTGTTCCGTTAACCCTTACCTTTGCAATTTGTGAACAAGAGGAAAATGAGAGTGCAAAAATCACAGTAGCAATAAGGAGAGATAAAAACTTTTTCATTGTTTTTCCCCCTTTGACTGAAGATATTCACGATATAATTTTTCCTTTAAAAGGCGTTCTTCATTGATTTTACGGCGTTCTTCTTTAACTGCTTCCTTGTTTTTTCCAATAAGTCCGTTGCGATAAAATGCCACTAAAAGCATAGTAATAACTGCACCGACAGCACAAGCGACAAAGTCCATCATTGTATCTGCATTACCCTTTTGCAAGGTCATACCATAAAGGCTATCCATTGTAAATTCATAGACTTCCCAACCAACTGCGATGCCAAGTGCAAAGGTGATTGAAAACAAAGATGACATAGCGGGGCCTAAATCGCCACGTTTACGATAAATAATATTTGCAAAATCATAACCAAACCAAGCAGAAATCACACCTGACGCACAATGAGTAACCAAATCAAAATGTTCAAAGGTTGTTCTGTTGTTAATTGTTGAGCCTATACAAACACCTATAAAAATGAAAAGGGAAAGCATTGTCTGTGTTGATGCTTCTACTTCAATAATAAAAGATTTCTTTCCAAAAATCTGGAAGAAGTCCCAAAGGTGAGTAAAAATGATAGCGAAAATTGCTTCCAAAAATTCTACAACAGACCCGTGAAACAAGCCGAAAAGTCCCCAACATAAAATAACTACGCGGAGACAAATCCAGAGAATTCTTTGGTTTTTAGGTAACAAGCCATAAACTTTAGTCATTTTTTAACCACCAAATAGATTTTGTTCAAAAAGATAATAACATATTCAAAAGGATATTACAAGGAAAGGATAACGAAAGAGCATCCGTCAATGAAAACCTCACCATTTTGTGGGTTGCAACCATAAAGAGCGTGGGAGCTCTCAAAATCGTATGGAAGGCGATAGGAAATTGAATGTTCATTTCGGTTTACAATTACCATAATGTTGCCGTTTTCATCGTGACGACGGTATGCAACACAACCAAGCATTGAAGAAACGGGGGAGAAATAACCTTTGTTGAAAACAGCATTTTCTGTTCGGATTTTACCCATTGTCTTATAGAAATCGAGCAATTCCTTATTTTCATTTCCCCAAGGATAGCAGCCACGATTAAATGGGTCTTTATAGCCCTCCAATCCAGCTTCGTCGCCATAGTAAACTGATGGCACACCGGGTAGGGTGTATTGCAAAGCAACAGCACATTTTAAAAGTTCAATACCTTTTTCGTATTTATTGCCCAATGAATGGCAAGACTGCCAATTTCGGTCACGATATTCGCAGGATTCACCGGCAATTTTTGTAATAGCCCTTTCGGTGTCGTGAGTGCCGATATGATTCATCATAACATCAAGACATTGTTTAGGATAGTTTTCAACAATTTGCATAACAGTAGACATAAAAACTTCAGCCTTACCGTTACGACAAAAGTCGAGAATTGCGTTGGCAAAAGGATAATTCATCACGGAGTCAAACTGACTACCAAGAAGATAGCGACGACGAGAGCCGTAACTGTGTTTTGTTGTGGCATCTTCCCACACTTCGCCCATTAAAAGAGCGTCAGGTTTAGTTTCTTTAAGTCTTGCTCTTAATTCGTCAATGAAAATATCGGGCAATTCATCTGCAACGTCAAGACGGAAACCATCAGCACCTGCCTTCAACCATTTTTCAATGATTCCACCCTTGCCATTGATAAATTCTCTATATTCTTCGCCTTCTTCAATGACCTCGGGGAGAGTTACGAAGCCCCACCAACTTTGGTATTTGTTAGGGTAGTTAGTAAATTTATACCATTTATAATACGGGCTTTCGGGTGAATTGTATGCACCGAGAGTGTTGTATCTGCCCTTGCGATTGAAATAGACACTATCATCACCTGTATGTGAAAATACACCGTCAAGAATAATGTGAATTCCTTGATTTTTTGCTTCACTACAAAGATTTTTAAAGTCTTCTTCCGTGCCTAAAAGAGGGTCGATTTTACCGTAATCAGCAGTATCATAACGGTGGTTGGAATGGGACTCGAAAATAGGGTTGAGATAGATGCAGGTTACACCCAATTCTCTGAGATAAGGTAGTTTTTCGCTTATTCCCTTTAAGTCACCACCAAAAAAGTCATTGTTTAAAACTTTTCCGTCGGGAGTTGGTCTCCACTCAGGCTCGTTTCCCCAATCTTTACGAAGAATTCTGTCATCAGGTACATTCTCTTTCGTTACTCCTGAATTGTAAAAACGGTCAGGAAAAATCTGATAGATAATCCCACCTTTAAGCCAGTCGGGAGTAGTAAAATCTTTTTCTGTAACAGTTAACTGCCAGTCCTTTCGGGCGAACTGATTTCCGGAAAAATCACCAATTCCGTCCTCTGTTTGGAGAATTGAGCTTCTGCCATAGGAAGAAATATGGTCAAAGTGATACCAATAAAGACCTTCTGTTTCCACTGTGGTGTGAATGTCCCAGATTTCGGTGTTTTCGTCTGCCATTCCTGCCCAAATCATGGGTATTTCTTCATAATTGCAATCATCACGACGGAGCATAAAGAGAGCTTTACTACAATTAAAAGAGCGTGGCAAACAAAGGCGAAGATGGATTTCTTCACCTACAGAAATACTACCAAACTTGTCTTTAAAAAATAAATCTCTTGAATTATAGGGGATGAAACCCATATTTTCACCGCCGAAAATAGTAATAATTCATTTTATCAAAATAACCAATATATTGCAATAGAAAAATGACGGGAGAAAATCCCGTCAAATAGTTATTTATTGTACTTTTCAATTAATCTTGCATAGTCTTCGTCGGAAATGGCAACAACTGAGCCGTGGCGTGGATTGAATGACATACTGTAATCATCAGGATTGACGGGCAAGAAGTTTTCAAAGTCTGTTGTCTGTTGCATAAAAAATCTGTCCGTACCGTATTCATCCATAATCATAACCCACTCATTGGTGCCTGTTATATTGTAGATTTCGCTACCCTCCACACCTGTTTTTGCAAGGGACACAACAAATGCATCATCACAATAAGGACCGTTTAATTTGTCAGCAGTCACATAAGCTATAGTCTGGTCTTCATCGTGCTTGAAATAGAGATAGTATTTGTGGTTTATCTCGCTATATGCAATATCACCGTCAATAGTCTGAATTCCCGGTCTTTCAAACAAAAGCTTTGGCTCGGTAATCGTCTTGAAATCAGTTGTGTATGCATAATACATCTGTGCAACATCATTTTTTTCGTCGGAATGTGCCCAATATATCATATATGCATTTTCAGTTTTATCCCAATACGCTTGTGGGGCCCATGCTCTTGTTGTAGTAGCAAAATCACCACCAAATTGACGCATATCAATAATTGTTTCATCCGTCCAAGTAATTAAATCTCTCGATTTCCAAGTAACAAGTGAAAAGTTTGATGTCCACCCTTCAATGCATTTCATATCCGTACCGATTATGTAATAAAAACCATCCTGCCCTTTGAGTATGTATGGGTCACGGACACATTTTTTACCCTTTGTCTGAATAATTACAGGCTCGTTGTTATTAAGAGAAACAAAATTATACCCATCTTCACTTACTGCAAAGTGAATTCTTTCTTCTTCAGGCTCATTTCCAACAAAATAAACAAAAAGATATTTTCCACTTTTACTTTTGGCAGGTGTTGCAAAATTCATAGGTATCACCCTTTCGAAAAACTGTATTAAGTATATATTAAAACTTTCGAGATGTCACTTGACGGGATGAATAAATAAATATAAAAGTTTTTGTGCAGAATTATAATTCGCGTAATACCATATAATATGTTGATTTTAATGTTTCTATATGATAAAATATTTTAAATAACTTTTTAAGGGGAATTTTTATGTGTAAATTTTATGCAGAATTAATTGAAAAAGATGCTGTTGTTGGATGTAAAGAATTTAACAACGAGTATTTCTCATTTGATTATGAAAAGAAGGATGGGTTCATCAAAGGTGTTTTCACAGCAAAGAAAGACATTGAAATGAAGAGCCTTGCAGTAACATATGATAAGGACTTTGATGATGACGATTTGTTCTATGCAAATGGTTATCAGGCATGGACAACTTCTCGTGAGTTTTCAAAGGAAGATAAATTTGACGGACTTTTTGAACCTGCAAAAATCACAAAGTTTACAGCACACTTTGCTGGTCTTTCAGGCGACTACCATTTCTCAGATTGGTATGGTGAAAAAGGTAAGTTCCATGGTTATACATACTGCTACTTCCGTGAAAAGGGAGAAAATGAAATCAAACTTTACGGTTCAAAGAGTGAACGTCAGGGCTTTACAGTATTTCAGGTTGATATGAACGGTGGGAAATTCAACATCGCAAAGGATGTTGAGGGTCTCCGTCTTAAAGCAGGTCAGGAATATGTAATGTTCGACCTTGCTATCATTGAAGGCGATATGGACGAAGTTATGGATAAATATTTCTTTGACTTTGTTGGATGCAAGAAACCTGCAATCAAACATCTTTCAGGCTACACATCCTGGTACAACTATTTCCAGAATATCAACGAAAACATTATCATCCGTGACCTTAATGGTCTTGACAGAGCAAGTGAAGAGGTTAACATTTTCCAGGTTGACGATGGTTATCAGCACGCAGTTGGTGACTGGCTTGTTACTGACCATAAAAAATTCCCTAAGGGTATGAAATATATCGCAGACGAGATTCATAAGAAGGGTTACAAAGCAGGTATCTGGGTTGCTCCTTTCTCTGCACAACGTTCATCTATGATTGCTAAAAAGCATCCTGATTGGCTTATCAGATGGAATGAAACAGGCAAAAAGATGCTCGGTTGTCAAGGCTGGGGTGGTGCATATACTCTTGATATTTATAACCCTGAAGTTCGTGCATACATTAAGAAATTCTTTGATACAATCCTCAATGTATGGGGATATGATATGGTTAAGCTCGACTTCCTTTACAGCCAATGTATCGAGCCAAGAAATGGTAAAACTCGTGGCGAAATTATGTGCGACGGCGTAGATTTGCTTCGTGAGGCTTGTGGTGACAAGTGGATTCTCGGTTGTGGTGTGCCACTTGGTGCATGTATGGGTATTTTTGATGCTTGTCGTATTTCTTGTGATGTAAACAAGAACTGGAGATTTGAACTTAAAAAGAGCCTTAACATCAACTCAATCGTTACAGGTATTAGATTTAATGCTGAAATTCCATCATCACAGAATGCTATTACAAACACAATCTTCCGTAATCACCTTGATGGTAGAGCATTCTGTAATGACCCTGATGTATTCTTCCTTCGTGATATCAATATTGGTTACAACTGGGAGCAGAAGCTTCTTCATGGTAAGGTAAATTCAGTATGTGGTAATGTTCTCTTTGTTTCTGATAACGCAGGTGACTTTGATGATAACAGAATTGATGTTCTTAAGGATTTCTTCAAAGATAAGGCATATAAAGTGAATTTTGCTGAATTTGTTGACGAGGATGTTATCCGTCTTGATTTTACAGAAGATGGCGTTGAAAAGAGCCTTACAATGAATCTTATCACAGGTGAAAGCAACGTATTTGATGTTATTTAATTAGGTGAATATTATGAAACTTGCAGTTATCGGTGGTGGCGGAGTCCGTTCAATGTTTTTGGCAAAAAGCATTGCGGGAAGAGCCGAAAAGATGGGGATTACTGACCTTGTCTTTATGGATAACAATGAAAAGAAATTAAATATTTACGGCAAGATGGCGAGAGAAGTCTCTCGCCGTCTTTGTCCTGCCTTGAATTTTGAGTTAACAACGGATGCAAAAACTGCCATTACTGAAGCTGACTATGTAATTACAACTATTCGTGCAGGTGGGGACAGAATGCGTTGCCGTGACGAGAGAATCGCATTGGGTATGGGTATTCTCGGTCAGGAAACAACGGGTGCAGCAGGGTTTTCATTTGCTATGAGAAGTATTCCTGCACTTAAAGAGTATTGCGAATTGGTAAGGCAATATGCAAAACCAAATGCTATGGTTTTTAATTTTACAAACCCGGCAGGTGTTGTATCCCAGACACTTCGTGATATGGGATATGATTTCACTTATGGCATCTGTGATGCTCCAAGTGGAATGTTAAGAAGATTTGAAGAATTATACGGATATTCTGAAAATGAGCTTGATGCACTCTGTTATGGGCTTAATCACTTATCCTTTTTTAAATATATCAAGGCAGATGGTGTTGATATCACAAGAAAAATTGTAAGTGACGACGAGGCATATAAAAATACTGATTTAAGATATTTCAGTAAGGATTTTCTTATGAGAAAACAATATGTGCCAAATGAATATATGTATTATTTCTATAATCGTGAAAAGGCAGTTGAGAATATTCTTAACGCACCTATGACACGTGGTGAGCAGATTGCAGATATCAATGAGAAGATGACGGAAGAATTATCAAACATTGATATTGAAAAAGATTTTGAGAAGGCACTTGCAGTTTTTGATTATTACTATGGGCTTCGTGAAGGCTCATATATGGCGAGTGAAACGGGCGAAAAAAGAAATTCTACATGGCATTTTGATATGTATGCACCTGATGACGGTGGTTATGCCGGTGTGGCACTTGGTATTATTGACGCGAAAAATCAAGTAAGTGACAAAAGAGTTATTGCTTGTGTGCCAAACGATAACAAGGCTTTAGATTTTCTTTCTGAAAACGATACCGTTGAGATTTCTTGCGAAATTAAAGATGGAAAGGTTACACCAATTGAAATTGGTGATGTGCCTTTTGAAAATAAAGAGATTATAACAAGAGTTAAGGCTTATGAGCGACTCGCTTCAAAGGCAATTATAAATTGTGACAGGGAAAGTGCAGTTGATTGCTTGTATTTGCATCCTTTGGTTGGCTCATATTCACTTGCAGAAAAATTAGTTGACGAATATATTGAACTTAACAAAGATTTTACGGGAGAATGGAAATGAGTTTTGTTGCAGCTTTCGGAAAATTGAATGTGGATTTACTCTATTCAGGTATGCCAAGAATTCCAAATGAGGGTGAAGAAATTTACTCAAAGGATTTCAAGGTTTGCCTTGGTGGGGGCTTACCTGCAACAATGATAAACTGTTCTCGTTTAGGGGTTACTGCGAAAATCGGCACATTTTTAGGTGGCGATATGTTCTCACAATTTGCAAAGGCTGAATTGGATAAAAGCAACACAAAATATGAAATTTTTGAGAGCAAAAACTTTCCGTTGAATGTTACATCTGCAATTATCACAGAAAAAGACAGAACTTTTGTGTCCTATGGTGGCACGGAAACATATTCCGACGTGATGCTTGAAAAAATCTATAAAGCACTTAAAGGAGCAAAGGTTGTTGCAATGCAGGAAAAAATCATACCTGTTTATAAACAACTCAAAAAGGAAGGCACAATTTTAGTCCTTGATACAGGTTATAGTGATGATATGTCCTTTGAAAAACATAAGGAATTAATAGAAATTGCAGATTATTACACACCTAATATTGATGAAACTGAAAAGTTGACAGGAACAAGAGATTATAAAGAAGCACTTAAAATTTTAGGTGAATATTTTGAAAAGCCCGTTGTAAAGCTTGGTAAATATGGTTGTGCAGGTTTTGATGGTGACTACTTTGTGATAGATAACATTGATGAGTTTAAATGTGTTGATGCAACAGGTGCAGGTGATGCATTTCTCTCAGGCTTTATTTATGGACTTTACAATGACTTCAATTTTAGAAAATGTATTTTAGCAGGTAATATCACTGGTGGTAAGTGTGTTACAGGTGTAGGTTGTCTGACAGAATATATAAATGAAAAGGAAATTGAGAAATATCTTAAAAGATATGAGAAGCTTATCCCATAAAAATACTGTACAAAAATATTTAGTTGTGATAAACTAACTACATATTATAAATATTGAGAAATATTTAAGGAGAAAGAGAAAATGGAAAAAGAAATTTATGCTCTTGCCTTTGACATTGGTACAACCGGTGTTAAGACTTGTTTGTTCAAAATAGGAAAGACAATCGAGCTTATTTCAGCAGCAAGCGAGGGTTATAAACTTTATATTATGCCTAATGGTGGCGCTGAGCAGGACCCTGACGAATGGTGGGCAGCCATGTGCTCAACATCAAAAAAGGTAATTGCAGAATCAGGGGTTGACCCTAAAAATATTTATGGTATTTCATTCTGTTCACAGATGCAGGGTTTGGTGCTTGTTGATAAGGATGGCAATCAGGTTCGTCGTGCGTTCAGCTATATGGACCAGAGAGCAACCGAAGAACTTAAAAAGGGTATTGCTTATGGCCCACAGATTGCAGGTGCTAATATTTTCAAGCTTCTTCCATCTCTTGCAATCACAGGTGCAGTTGCAGCAAGTGTTAAGGACCCCGTATGGAAATACAAATGGACAGAGGCAAACGAACCTGAAAACTTTAAGAGAGTACATAAATGGCTTGATGTTAAAGAATATCTTATTTGCCGTATGACAGGCGAGTTTGTTATGACAAAGGATTCTGCTTTTGGTGCGTTGATTTATGATATTAATAAGAAATGCTGGAGTTCAACAATCTGTAAGTTGTTAGGTGTAAATATGGACCATCTTGCAAAAATTGTTGACTGTACAGACAAAATCGGTGTTCTTCGTGAGAAACAGGCTGAAGAGCTTGGTCTTGTTCCTGGAATCGCTGTTTTTGGTGGTGGCGGTGACGCTACACTTATTGGTGTTGGTGCAGGTGCAACTGAATTTGGCGACACTCATGTTTATCAGGGTACATCTGGTTGGGTTTCAACTGTTGTTGACAAGAGTATTGTTGATGCAAGTGCTATGATTGCTGCAGTTGTTGGTGCATCTGATGGTATTTATAACTACTTTGCAGAGCTTGAAACAGCGGGTAAGTGTGTTGAGTGGGTTAAGGACCACCTTGCACTTGATGAAATCGACCTTTATCTTAATAAAGAGCATAACTTTAAACTTGAAGGTGCCGATAGAGAGATTGTTTACACAAACCTTTATGATTATATGATGGCTGTTGTGGATTCAATTCCTGCAGGTAGTGGAGGGGTTATTTTCACTCCTTGGCTTCACGGAAATCGTTGCCCATTTGAAGACCCAAATTCAAGAGGAATGTTCTTTAACATCAGTCTTGACACAGGCAAAACTGAACTAATCAGAGCCGTTGTTGAAGGTGTTTGTTTCCATCTTCGTTGGTTTATCGAAACTCAGGACAAAAAAGTTAAAACATCAAATACAATTCGTTTTGTAGGTGGTGGTGCTCTTTCGAAGGTTACAAGTCAGATTCTTGCTGACTGTACAGGCAGAGTAATCGAAACTGTTGCAAGTCCACAAAATGTTGGTGCTGTTGGTGCTGCCGTGCTTATTGCGGTTAATGCAGGTATCATCTCAAGCGTTCAGGATGCAAAGAAACTTATCCCTGCTGTAAATACATATATTCCTAACAAGGAAAACAAGGCAGTTTATGATAAGAATTTTGAAGTGTTCAAGAAACTTTATAAGTCAAATAAAGATAATTTTGCAGCACTTAACGAGGTAAAATAGGAAAATATGGGGGTGGAAGAATCTGCCCCTATTTTTTTGTTGCAATAAAATAATAAAGAATGTATAATAAGTGTACACATTCCGTGGAGGTGCTATTTTGGAAGACAAAAAATCACTTTTTGAAAAATATAAGGTAGTAAGTGAAGATGAAGGCGTAATTGAAGAAAGCAAGGAGCCTGAAACAACTGAAATAAAAGAAGAACCGGTTGAAGATTTGGTTGCTCCGTCAACAAACGATACCGAAGGAGTATTTGAATACAACTTTAAGGATGATGAAGAAATTAACGAGATTGTGGACTCTGTACTTGGTAAGGAAGAACCAATTTCTATGACAGTTACTCCTTTGGTTGTAAACAAAGAAAGTCAGGAACAGGAACCGGTTAAAGAAAAAAAGGCTAAAGAGAAAAAAGTAAAAGAGCCGAAGCCACCAAAAGAGAAGAAAGAAAAGGGCGAATTGGCAGAGCCGGTAACAAAAAAAGATTATATTACAATTGCTCTTGCGTTGGTTGCTGTTATTCTTGCGATGTCCTTTGTTGTGGTTAAATATTTGCCTATGGATGGCAGTCCTACAACGGATAATGAACAAACAACTGTTGCGGAACAGGACCTTGCAAACATTCAGATTTCTCGTGAAGGTTCATTGAGAAACTATGTGCAGAGCGATATTGCCAATGTTTTCTATAAATTCTCATCGGATTACAGTCTCCAATACTATCAATACAGAGATAATCAGATGGTACCCGTTAAATCAACAGGAACTTTTAGTGCATCCGTTGACTTTGGCCCTGCAAAATTACCTGTAACTATTGATTATGTTAAGGTTGGAGATGAGATTTTTGGTGTAGGTTTGTTCCGACCTGACCAGCATCCGGATGTTAACCTTTTCAATGTTCAACTCATTATGTTCAAGCTTACAAATATGCCAAAGGGTTATGGTACAGGTGAGGAGGCTCTCCTTGTTGCGAAAATCACATCAGCGGCAGACCTTGAAAAAGAATATGACAGATGGACAGAAAGCTTTAAGGTTAATCTTACTTCAGGCAAATGTTCAAGATTCTTAAGCGTTGCAAGTAGAGAAATTGACTCCACAACAGGAACATACGTTGAAGACTTCTGCGTTTTGACAACAGAGGGCTACAATGCAGCAAATGGTAAAGTTCCATTCCTTTCAGGTAGAAATTATGATATGGCTACAGGTAAGGATGATATCTTTATTAAAAGTGGAACAAGCGAAAGTGTAGTTATAAGAAATGTTGCCAATAAAATGTTGCTTGTAGATGGTGACGCAGTAGTCTTTATGAGATATACTGAAACAGGTTTTAATATTTATCGATATGCCGACAAAAAAGAGTCTGTAGTGTTTGAGTTTACAGGCTCAACAAACAGATGTATTTTTGCAGATGAATATATTCTCGATAAGGAAAAAGGAACATTGTATAACCTTAAAACAGGTAAAGAAACCTTGCTTGTGGGATACAAAATGACATCTCCTGAGATTATGAAGGTTAGTCCTGATGGTAAATATCTTGTTGTTATGGGTATAATGGATAATGTTATGGACTACCAGGTGCATGTATATAATATTGAGACCGGTGAATACGCAAAATATCAAGAAGATAATTATTCCAATGTCAACAATTTGTCAAAAAATCTTTCCTTTATAGACAATAATACAGTTATGTATATGTTGGCAGACCCGAATCGTGGTAGAGAATGTGTAATTCTCGATGTGTCAAAGGCATTTGAATAAGATAAATGAGCAGGGTTAGGTGCAAATCTTAACTCTGCTTGATTTTTGTTGTGTATTTTCACTTATAATCTTTATAAATTTGTCGAGCATTTGTGTAAAACGTAAAAAGTGAAAAAAATTAAAAAAAATACTTGCATTTTGTATATTGTTCTGTTAGAATATCTCTTGCGTTCACGAGATAAAGTGTTTCGTGAGTCGGTGTTGATTGCAATGAGGGTCCACCCGTTCCCATCCCGAACACGGTAGTTAAGCTCATTTGCGCCGAAGATACTTGGCTGGAAGCGGCCCGGGAAAATAGGTAATGCCGACATAAACAAAAGCGTCTGTCCATTAGGATGGGCGTTTTATTTTTTGAAAAAATAATGAATTTTCAACTGCGGGTATTGTATAATATCCGCAGTTTTGTTATAATAAAATAGATTAACTATGTTTTATTTGTTCATATAGATTAGGAGTTGTTGAAATGTTATTTGCTCAGGATATCGGTATCGATTTAGGCACGGCCAATACAATCGTATATCTCAAGGGAAAAGGAATTGTGCTTCGTGAGCCTTCAGTTGTGGCAGTTAACGAAAAGCTCGACCCACCAACAGTTGTTGCAGTAGGAAATGAAGCAAAAGATATGATAGGAAGAACACCGGGTTCAATTACAGCAGTAAAGCCATTGAAGGATGGTGTTATTATCAATTCAGAAATAACATCCGATATGCTTAAAACTTTCATTAAAAAGGTAATAAATCGTTCACCTTTTGCTAGAGCAAGAGTTCTTATCTGTGTTCCGTCAGGTATCACAGAGGTTGAAAGAAAGGCTGTTCACGACGCTGCAAGAGATGCAGGAGCAAAATATGCATCACTTATTCATAAGCCTTTGGCAGCAGCAATCGGTGTAGGTTTACCTGTTACCGAGGCTGTGGGCAGTATGATTATTGATATCGGTGGTGGTACAACGGAGGTTGCAGTTGTATCTTACAGAGATATTGTTACAGCAAAGTCCTGTCGTATTGCAGGTGATGATTTTGATGAGGCAATTATTGAATACATACGCAAGAAACACAATGTGCTTATTGGTGAAAGAACCGCTGAAGAAATTAAGATTAAAATCGGTTCAGCAATGAGTTACGACGGTGAGGGTGCTATGGATGTTCGTGGTAGAGACCTTTTAAACGGATTGCCAAAGAATGTTGAAATCACATCGGAGGACGTGAGAGAGGCTTTAAATGAGCCACTTGCACAAATCCTTGCAGCAATTCGTGCAACTCTTGAAAAAACTCCACCTGAGTTACTTGCAGATATTGTTGATAATGGTATTATGCTCACCGGTGGTGGTGCGTTGCTTCGTGAGATAGATAAGCTTATCTCAAAAGAAACAAAAATTCCTGTTCATGTGGCTGTTGACCCAATGGATTGCGTTGCAGCAGGTATGGGTGTTTGCCTTGAAAAAGGAAATATTTAAGTTGAAAAGATTTGAGAGATTTAAATGAGCAATTTCTTTAAAAGTACAACCTTTAAGGTTTTAATAACTGTTGCAATAGTTCTTCTTTCTGCATCAATTCTTGCAACACTTACTTCAACATCAACTTCACCGTTGACAAATGTTGTAAGCGTGATAACATCACCTTTGCAGAATGTTGCATCGTATTTTTCTGCAAAGTTTGATACATTTACAGGTGGGTTTGTCTCATCAAAGTCATATCAGGACAGGGTGGCAGAGCTTGAGGAGCAGGTAGCAGAATATCAAAAACAGTTGGTTGATTATGAAAAAACAAAAAAACAACTTGCAACATACGAGGAGTTTCTTGATGTCCGTGAGAAAAATCCTGATTATAAATGGGTTCATGCAACTGTAATTGGCAGAGACTCTGCAGAAATTTTTGGCTCATTTACTATTGACCAAGGCTCTAAGCACGGTGTTAAGGTTAATGATGCAGTTATTTCCGGTGAATATCTTATCGGTGTTGTAACGGAGGTAAGCCCAACATCATCCGTTGTGCGTTCAGTTTTTGACCCATCTGTTAATATTGCGGCTTATGAAATTCGAACAGGTGAATTGGGTTATGTTTGTGCTGATTACAAATTATCCGTTGACGGTAAGTGCAAACTTGCAGGATTAAAGACGGATACTGCTATTTCTCAGGGTGGTATTGTATGTTCATCCGGAACGGGCGGTATTTTCCCAAAGGAATTGATAATCGGTGTTGTAAAAGAAGTTCAAAAAAGTGAAACTGACCTTTCAGCATATGCAATAATTGAACCGACAGTTAATTCAAAAGAAATTCACGACTGTTTTGTTATTACATCTTTCGAGGAAGAATAAAAGACTATGACTGTTCAGACAAAAATAAAAACAAAGCGATACTTGACCTATGCTTTAATAATTTTCCTTGCTCATATAGTTCAGAATGTCCTTTGTGTCTTCCCTGAAATAGCATCAGTAAGACCAATTTTGCTTATTTCTGTTGCAGTTTGCATTTCCATGTTTGAGGGTGAGCTTGTGGGAGCTGCAGCAGGACTTTTGGCAGGTGCTTTGTGGGATACCGTTACAGTTGCTGCAGATGGATATAATGCGTTTTATCTTATGGTGGCCTGTGCTGTTTGTGGTGTGATGTTAAGAATTTTTATGAGAAACAATATTGTTACCTATGTTATTATGAATTCGGGGATAACTCTTATATATGTAATAACTTATGTGTTGTTCTTTATTTCGGCAAGGGGCATTGACGATGCGGGAGCAATATTCTTCCGTTACTATATACCTATGGGTATTTATTCCCTAATATTTACACCATTATGGTACATTCTTATAAGAAGCATTTATAGAAAATTCTCTTTTGATTACACAGAATATTAATTAACTACCAAGAAGAAGGGACGGTGAAAAAATGAAGAAAGCATATAGTTTCAAGGTGAGAACAACAGCCTTTGTTTCTGTTATTCTTTTTATCTTTTCATTTTTTGCCGCTGACCTTTTTAGAATACAGGTTTTAATGAGGGATGAATATTCCTCCAAAAATTTTTTCCTTTCTTCTGCGAGCACTAAAATACAAGCCTTGCGTGGAGAAATACTTGACAGTAACGGAAAAGCATTGGTTTATAACACAAGCTCGAATTCCGTTTTTATAGATGCGTCATATTTCCCTAAGGCATCAAAGAAAAAAGAAAGAAATGAAATAATACTTGAATTGTTGAAAACCTTTGATAAGCACGGAGTTGAATTTAATGCTCTTACTCCATTGGAAATTGTTAACGGAGTAATTGTATATAAGGAAAACAGCGAAAATCTAAAAACATTTCTTTTTAAGAAGGATTATTTGAATCTTAACAACTATTCAACAGCACAAAACTGTTTTGATGCTTTGTGTGAGTATTATGAATTGCAGGAAATGTCAACAGAAGACGCAATTCGTGTTTCTTCCGTTTATATTGATATGGTAAAGGCAGATTTTTCCGTTAACAACCCATATACAATAGCAGAAGATGTTTCTACAGAATTGGTTTCATATCTAAAAGAGCAAAGTCGATTCTTTTTAGGCGTTGATATCCGTGTTGATACGGGACGAGCATATTATGACGGGGAAATCGCACCTCATATTATCGGTTATTATGATTCAATCAGTGCAGAAGAATATGCGAATGTTAATGCTGAATATCAGGAAGCCATTAAAGCAGAAGGATTAACAGAAGAAGAACTCAAAACATTGAAGCTTCGTTCCTATGGAATGACCGACAAAATTGGAAAGTTCGGTATTGAGAGTGCTATGGAATCAGAATTACGTGGCACAAATGGTGTCCTCACAACATCTACAAACTCTGACGGAAGTAAAACGGATACTATTACAACACAACCTGTTAACGGTAACAATGTTATCCTGACAATAGACGGAGATTTTCAGAAAAAGGTTCAGGATATTCTGTCCTCAAAAATTCACAGCACGGTAGAGTCTGATAAGATTGCAACAGCAGGTAGTGTTGTTGTTATGGATGTTAATGATTTTTCAATTCTTGCTTGTGCTTCATATCCGTCATATAATTTGGAAACATATAAGGAAGATATTGTTGAGCTTAATCAGGATAAAACTGCACCTTTGTGGAACAGAGCGTTAAGAAGTACCTATGCTCCCGGTTCAACTGTAAAACCCATTGTTGGTATTGCAGGTCTTGAAGAAGATATCATTACAACGGATGCCGGAATTAAATGTAATCTTACTTACACATATTTTAAGGATTTGCCACTTAATTGTGTAGGTTTGCATAATCACGGTGGAAAATATATAAATCTTACACAGGCCATTACCTATTCTTGTAACACATACTTTTATGATGTTGGCAGATTGTTAGGTATTTCAAAGCTTAACCAATATTTCACAATGTTTGGTTTGGGACAGAAAACAGGTGTTGAGCTTACTGAGGCAAAGGGTGTTGTAGCAAGTAAGGAAAATCGTGAAGCAGCGGGTGGAATCTGGTATCCGGGTAATACGGTTCAGGCTGCTATCGGTCAGTCGGACAACCTTTTCACACCTATTCAGCTTTGTGCCTATGTGGCAACATTGGCAAATGGTGGAACAAAATATAAAGCACATTTTGTCAAGAGTATAAAGTCCTTTGATTATTCAGAAACTTATTATGAGGCAGAGCCTGTTGTGTTAAGTCAGGTAACTGCATCGCAGGAATCAATTATGGCAGTAAAAAGAGGTATGGTCTCCATGGCGAATACTCTTGATGCATTTAAGGCACTCGATTATAGTGTTGCTGCAAAAACAGGTACTGCTCAGGCAAAGAAAAAGGTCGGCGACGTGTATGTTTCTTACACAAACGGTTTTATGATTTCTTTTGCTCCTGCTAACGACCCACAGATTGCAGTTGTTATTGCCATTGAAAATGTTACATCAGGTGGTTTGGGAAATTATGTTGCTGAAATTTATAAGGCATATTTCAATGAAAATTCAGATGTGACCAACTCGCAACAGAGTGGAGTAATTCTTAATTAAAAAAATACTTGATTTTTGAAAAATCTTGTGTTATACTATCAAGGCTATCTCTGTGCACTCGGGTGATTGAGTAAACTCGTAGAGTGTTTCACCTACTTTCATCTGGGGCATTTGAGCATAAATATTTTAAATGAGGTGAAATGAAAATGACACAGGCAGAAAAGCAGGCTATTATGGCTGAATACGCTGCTCACGAAGGCGACACAGGTTCTCCAGAAGTTCAAATCGCTGTTCTCACAAAGAGAATTAACGACTTAACTGAGCACCTTAAGGCTAACAAGAAAGACCACCACTCACGTCGTGGCCTTCTTAAAATGGTTGGTCGCAGAAGAAATCTTCTCGCATACCTTCAGAAGAAGGATATCGAAAGATACCGTGCAATCGTTGCAAAACTTGGTCTTCGTAAGTAATCAAAACAAATTAAGGCAGACAGAGATTTTACTCGGTCTGCCTTGAATTGCTTTTATAAGGTAACCACTTCTTAAATCTTGGTTACAATTATCAGCGCTTACAAAAAGTTTAAAACGGGGTAAAATCCTAGGCTTTAGTGATAAATAGAACTTTTAAATTTCATTAAAGGTTGTATTTATTGCTAAACAGATTTTTACCCCGATACAGAAAAAATAAAAAAGTAAAGGAAGGTAAAAAATTATGTTTTTCAAGAATTTTAAAGTATGGGAAACTGAACTCGCAGGTAGAAAATTGACTCTTGAAACAGGTAAAATGGCAGGTCTTGCTAACGCTGCAATTCTTGCTCGTTATGGTGAAACAGAAGTTCTTTGTACAGTAACTGCTTCTGCAAAACCAAGAGAAGGCGTTGACTTCTTCCCACTTTCAGTTGACTATGAAGAAAAAATGTATTCAGTAGGTCGTATTCCTGGTTCTTTCCAAAGAAGAGAAGGCAGAGCAAGTGAAAAGGCAATCCTTACATCACGTTGCATCGACAGACCTATTCGTCCTCTTTTCCCAAAAGACCTTAGAAATGACTGTTCAGTTGTTGCAACTGTAATGTCAGTTGACCCTGACTGCTCACCTGAAATCACAGCTATGATTGGTGTTTCAGCAGCAATCGCTATTTCAGATATTCCATGGGATGGTCCTGTTTCAGGTGTAAAC
>JAFYSE010000003.1 GCA_017546665.1 Clostridia bacterium
CACACCAAATATCAATGCAGATATGCGTGACTATCATCAGTGGAAAACTGGAGTGCGTGTTGACGGCCTTTTCACACCACTTACAATGATTGGTACTATTTTAGGCTTCTTTACAGGTCTTGTGCTTCCTGCAATTTATGAAAAAATGGGTCTTAAGGAAGATTATTCTGTACTCTATAATGATGAAATGAGAAATAATCTCTTTACTGTGCTCATTATCTGTTCAATCATTGGCTCAATTATGAATCTTATCCCATATCTTTTCTATGATTTGACTGAGAAAAAACACCGTGGATATGTGAATGTTCTTAAAATCCGTGCAATGTTTGAAGACTACGGTAATGGTGAACTTGAAGATGCACAACTTGTTGATGCTATGAAAATTATCAGGGGTGCAAAAGATAACTTGCAAAAAAAGGTTACTGACAAATCTTTAAGTAAGGCAGAAATCAAGGAAATTAAGAAATATAACGAGTTCGTTGATGGTTTGCCGATTGTAAGAGAAGAACTTGAAAAGTTTAACACAGAACGTTACAAAGCACAGCTTGATTCTGCAAGGGCAACTCTCACTAATGGTGAAGTTTATCTCTATTCAAATTGGAAAGAAGAGAAAAAACTTGCAAAGAAACTTCCAAAATCAACCAATGAAGAAAAAGAAATCCGTGCAGATGCATTACAACTTGTAAGAACAAAGAAACGTTCTTTTAAACTTCTCAATAAATATGGAAAAGAAAATCTCACGATTCCAGATGAGCGTATTCCTGAAGAAATCAAGAGCCGTGAAATTAACACTTCAAAAGAACGTGCTCAGGCAAAGGCTGAACTGAAAGCGTACGTGAATGGTGTTTCAGTTTATCGCAGAATAACAAAGCCATATAATGATGCGAGAAATCTTGTCATTCAGGCTGAAAACTATACACATTTAGGTGATATTGAAAAACTTTATGAAAGTATATTATTGAAAAATTAAAACTGGAATTCGATTTATAATTTTATTGAGTAAAAATATCTTTTGTTGAAAAATTTGATTTTAAGTTGTTTTCAATAATCACAAAAAAGCGTTGCAAAAGGGAAAGCCTTCTCTCTTGCAACGCTTATATTTTTTCTTTTTACATTAATCCTAACTTGAACTTAATGTTTGCAATTGTTCTTTTTGCTTTTAATGAACGCTGTATTTTTGATGAAGTATCTTCTTTAAATTCAAGATTTTTGTTATTGATTTCATTGATTATACCATCATCTGATACACTAAAAATTGTATATTTAAGATGTGCCGCCTCATCTTCATAGAAAACTGCAAAATTTCCGTCAAAAAGTTCTGTAAGACAAGAATAACCGTAAAAGCCTTGTGTTAAATGATATTTACTAATCCAGTGAATCTGACCATTATCTTCTGTAACACCAACACGAAGCAGACCATCTGCTCTTGATTTAAGGTTGCCACCTGCAGAGCAGAGAATTACTTGCTTGTTGTCAATTTTCTTTGATGTTTCCATAAGTGAAACCATACAGTTTTTAGTGCCTTCAAGGGCTTTGTCAGCACGGAATTCTGTCCAAGTAACACCACCATCAAGGCTGTCAGCGTAGGCAATATAGTTACTTAAGTTTCTTGCATAAATGCGAAGTGCTTTGTAGTTTTTGCCCTCAATTTTAACAAGCTGTGCTTCACTTGTTTTTCCGATACCTTTTTTTATTTTGATTTTGTTACTTCTGTGCCATGTTGCACCATTATCGTCGGTATAAACTACACTTGCATTTTCAAAAATAGGGTCTTTGAAAAGCCCGTTATTATCATAAACGCAGAAAAGAATACGCTCTTTGCCGTTGTGATTGATTTTCATTCCGCGACCGGGACCAACGCCTAAAAATGATTCTTTTTCATTTTTTACAGACTCTGAAATAATTTGTGGAGTACTCCATGTTTTTCCATTATCATCACTATATTTCACCCAGAGATATGTTGTCTTATAGCACTTTAATTCTGATGCACTATAGAAGATGTTTTGCTGAATTTTAACCCCTTCGCTACCTTTTTGCTCAGTATAAAGTGGCTCACCATTTTTATATAAACAAAATTCACGGCTAATTGAATATTCTGTGATTTTGTTATCGTTTTTTGTGAAAATCGGAGCAAAATCACCATCGAAGTCACCAACGTAAAAGGCGAAAGTATTTAACTTATCTCCGTTGTTGTCTTTTGTGAGAAGAAGATGCTTTTTACCATTAATTTCACAATATCCAGTGCCTGTTTTCGCCTGAAGATAACCACATTCTGATGGTTGAGCATCCACAAGCATAAAAATCCTGCCACTACTTGACTGCACAATAGCCGAGTCAATGAAAGACGCACTGTCAGTTGATGTAACAGTGTCTGCGTAGTCATCAAAATGATTTACCATTACATAATTCCAGTCAGTATAACCATCTTTTGAAATTGCAACAGCTATATCAATATTGTTAGGGGAGTCAGAACCATGAGCATAGCGAATGTCGGCACCTGCCATAACACTACCATCGTTAAGTGTATAGAGCGCAGGAATACGATTACGCTCAGACTGAAATTCTTTGTTATCAAAAATTTGCTCATAAATGATTTTTGAATTCATCTTGTTTCTCCTCAATTAAATAAGAAATACTCTTATGTCTTGTGTGTAGTCATTATATCATTAAAATAATAAAAGCACAACAGTTTTAAAACAATAATTGCAGGGTCTATCAATGTCATATCTGTGAGTTTAGAGAAAGTTTCTATGCAATCAACTGAATAGGCAATAAAAGGCGTCGCGCATGAGATAACCAATTCCAAAATGCAATATTTTTCTTTATTTAAAACATTTTTCTAGGTCTGTACCTTTTCTGATAAGAGCAATAAATTCATTGATTTCTGTATTTATTGTGTAAGTGCCTTTGGTGTAAGTAGAGCCATCCTTTGTGAGTATCCATTCACCATCGGGAATATAAACTTCTTTTTCTGTCTGTCCCTTATTGACAATGGGTGCAAAAATTATATCTTCACCGAAGAAATACTGACTATCAAGGGTATAACAGATTTCATCGTCAGGATATTGGAAAAACATAGGTCTAATTACAGGGTATCCATTTTCACTTGCAACATCAAACTGCTTTTGAATATATGGACGGAGTTTTTCACGAATGGAAAGGATGTTTTTAATAATCTCAAAATTTCTTTCACCAAAGCTCCATATTTCATTGGGGTCGCCACTTGGCTCTAAAAGTCCGGGAGTAGGCTCAAAATGGCGATTCCTTGAACCGTGAAGTCGCATAATAGGGCTGAAAAGTCCAAATTGGAACCAACGAATTATAAGTTCCTTAAAATCATCACTTTGAATATCTGCTCCATAAAAACCACCAATATCCGTATTCCACCAAGGAATACCACACATTGACATGTTAAGTGCACCCTTAACTTGATGGGAGAGACTTTCAAATGTTGATGGGATATCCCCGGACCACACAAGGGAAGCGTATTTTTGACTGCCAAAGTATGCACATCTTGTTAATGTTATTATGTCATCTCGTCCCATTGATTTAAAACCGTCATAAGCCATTTTTGAATAGTAATATGGATACAAAAGTGCAACCTTGTCCGCTCTGCCTTTGTGCCAGATAAGGTTATCAAACTGTTCGGGGTGAATTTCCGGTTCAGCTTCGTCAAACCAAAGAGCGTCAACGCCCTTATCTATGTAATTCTCTTTAATCTTATTCCACACAAATGCTCTTGTGTCGGGATTTGTCACATCAATTTCTGCCTGCCAACCGTAGAAATTGAATACTCTATCGGAGCCGTGAACGGTACGCATAAGCATATTTTTATCCACCATGTGCCAATAATTTTCACTTTTTTCATTGATTGTGGGCCAAACGGAAACAATGAGTTTAGTGTTCATTTCGTGGAGTTCGTCTGTCATAGCCTTAACATCAGGCCAACATTTAGGGTCAAATTTATAGTCTCCCTGCTCTGTCCAATGAAAATAGTCACAGATTATAGCAGAAAGTGGTATTCCTAATTCTTTATATCTTCTTGCAACGGATAAAAGTTCCTCCTGTGTTTCATAGCGAAGTCTGCTCTGCCAAAAGCCCGTTGCCCACTCTGGCATTTTTGGTGCATATCCCGTAAGGTCGGCTAAAACCTTACAAGTTTCCTTTGGAGTTCCACCAATTACAACATAGTCGATACTATGACAACAGTCACTATTGAAACGAGTTCTGTTATTGGATAATTCGCAAAGTCCCGTTGAAGGTATATTCCATAAAAATCCGTAGCCAAGAGAAGAATAAATGTATGGTATAGTGCATTTTGCATTGACATTTCTTATATCAATAGTTGAGCCTTTAAGGTCAAATTCATTATCCCAGCTATGACCCATACCGAAAAAATGCTCATTGTTATGTGGGGCAAAGGTTACTCTCGCAGACCAAAGACCACTACCCTTATTTGTGTAATTACGATAACCATCTTCAAAGGTCAGCTCAGGCTTTTCAGCGAGAATTTCTTTTCCATCAAAATAGAAAACAACTCTGCCACTACCACCAAGAACACATTTCAGTTTTCCACAGGTAACGGTTGCCCAAGTCTCATTATCCTCAATAATTGCATCCACCATTTGTGGCATTAAATTGTAATCCTCATCAATGACCTTGCAGTCAGGAAACCCCTGAAAACGAATTGCATTTTCCCCACAAGCACTAATTCGTACAAGCTCACCTTTTCGAGAGTATAAAATTGAATTTTCAGTTACTTTAACCTTTTTCATTGTTTCACCCAACCATTTGTTATGTATTTATTACATTACAATTTTAATTTTTATCCGTTAATTTTTCACAGCTTTTTTGATAAATTATAGTCTTCGGCACATTTTTTTAATCCGTCTTCAACACTACTGAAAATTATACCGTGCTTTTTGGCTTTTTCACAATTCATCCATAAATTATGTCTTGGTAGTGCGTCAACAACAGATATGTTCTTACCAATAAGGCTTAAAAATTCTTTAGTTATCTCATACATGGATTTTGATGTTTCACTACCGAAATTGTAAGCACCACCAGGCAGTTGTATTGCCTTTTCCATATTTTCAGCTACTTCTTTCACATATGTAATTCCTCTGAATTGTTGTGAACTGAAATAAAGTGGCTCTTTTGCATTTATAATGTTCATAAAATAATTAGGTTTTTTAAGATAATAATCATACATCCATTCTGCCCGCAGCATAACCGCATCGGGAGATATATCTAAAACTCGTTGTTCCATTAGGAGTTTATGCTCTGCGTATATGTTATTAGGTTTTACCATATCTTCCGTATATGGCACTTCTTCATCACTGGCACTGTAAACCTGGTCAGAGCTAAAGCATATAAGTTTTATGTTTTTTGATGCCTTTGCAAGAAAAATGGGAATCTGCACATTTGCTAAATATGAAGCATCAGGATTAGCTTGACACACACCGATATCTGAAATAGCGGCAGTGTGAATAATGACATCAATACCGTTTCCTGATACAATACGCTTAATTTTATCTTCTGATAAACCTTTAAGTGAGGGACAAGCAATTACATCTTTGCAAAGTTTCATTATTTTGCTTCCAACAAATCCACTTGCACCAGTAACAAGTATCATAAAAACTCTCCTTACAAATTTTGTTAGTTATAAGAATTATTATATCATAAAATCATTGCTTTTCAATTATTTATTGTTTGACTTAATGGGTTTTTGTGTTATAAGTTATTTTGGAAAAGCAACTTCTGATATCTCTATTTTATGAAAAATGCGAAGAAAGTTCTTGCAGCCGTTGGTATTCAGGCTCAGGTATTTACAGGGATGTTTCACTTGCAATTTCTGGCCCTGTGCACGTTTCTCTTTATGGCCCACAATTGACAACTCCTAACATTCAGAATGGTGGCGGTGAAGTTGAAGCAAAAATCCAATTGCACAACGATACTGCGATTTCAAGAAGGGTTACTGTTGAAACAATTGCAGCCTACATATTCTTTTCCCATGCATGCGAGAGAAGGTACAAACCTGCGATATGTTTTTCAATTGGTTTTGTATTGCATTATTCTGCTATGATTATAAATGTATTGGGAGGAAATGTTGTATGGATAAAATTCATTGCATTTTTCCTTATAAACATTTTATTTGGTTGTTTATGATTTAATGTTAAAATAGTAAAATCAATCCTACATTCAATAAACATTGTTGGTCTTTGCACAGTTTGGGAATAGGCTGACCGTGGGGGTATTAAAATCTTTACAACTATGGCATAAGACCAGCGGCGCAGGGTATTGTGTAAATTTTCGCAAAAGTTGTTTCATTGATTATCTGAATTTCATTCCAAAGATTTATTATTTTTTGCGATGAAAGTTTTCTTTTGATTTTTAATTTCTTGGAATCTTCTGCTCTGTATAAAAGATGTACCTTGTCATCCTTTACAACTGTAGCAGGATTGAATACGTCCTTTTCCTCAAAAGTAATTTCAATTTTTTTAACGGGACAAAAGAATTTGTTGTTATCAGGCAAAAGACATGGATTAAATTCTTCAAACTTTATGAATTTACCGTACACATAGGTCATCTACTTGCTCCAGTTTTATAATTTCACTTTTTTGAAAAGAAAAAATAAATTATACCAATAGTAGTGCAAAATCACAATTATTATGTTAAAATGTTAAGCAATAGTGAGGTGTGTTTATTTGCAATATGTAATATATTTTCTTTTAGCATTGTTTGCTACATCAGTTGGCTCATTGACTGGTATGGGTGGGGGAGTAATCATAAAGCCACTTATGGATGTGTTGGGGGATTATAATGTTCAAACAATCGGCATAATTTCATCAATCACTGTCTTTTCTATGGCTCTGGTGTCCGTAGCAAAACAGATTAAAGCAAAAACTAAAATCCCATTTGAAACTGCAATTCCACTTGCAATAGGCTCTGTTTTCGGTGGATTTATTGGTGAAAGAGTTTTAAGTTATATCGTAAATGCCTTGAAAATAAATGGAATTGTTACTGTAATTCAGAACACCATTCTTGCCATTTTGATTTTATGCGTTTTCCTTTATATGAAAAACAAAAACCGAATTAAAAGCAAGGAGTTAAAGGGTGTTTTCGTTTCTCTTGCAGTTGGTATCTTTTTAGGTGTTTGCTCATCATTTTTAGGCATTGGCGGAGGACCAATAAATGTTGCATTGATAATTTATTTATTCTCTGTAAATACCAAAACTGCAACTGTGTGTTCCCTTATCACAATACTATTTGCACAGATTTCAAAACTTACTACTGTTGCATTCACAACGGGATTTTCGGAGTTTGATTTGTCCGTAGCACCCGTTATGATTATAGGTGCAATTCTTGGTGGTTTTATCGGTGCTTCTCTTAACAAAAAATGCAAAGAAGAAACCGTTGAAAAAGCATTTAATGGCGTTCAATTGCTCGTTTTAGGATTAACTATATTCAACATTTTCAGTAACTTAACCATAGATTAGAAAATCGACTAAATAACAAAAAGCGTTGCAAGAGGGGAGTAAAATTCCCAACTGCAACGCTTAATTCTTTTAAATGGCTTAAATGCTATATAAAACAACGATACCACTATCAACATAAATTGTATCAATAGTGGTATCTGATTTGGCATTAACTACGCTATTTGATACAATTCGTCATTTTTACAAGTAGCGTTGCACACTTGTGAAAACTGTTGCTTTTTGTTGCGTGGGTGGTATAAGTTGACTATATTGTGTTATACTTGATTTGTTAAAAGAAAAGTGGTACAATATTATATAATGTCTGTACGAACTATTGTATATTAATCAATATTCCATACATTGCAGTTTATTATTAATAACTTTTATTAACGAATAAAGGAGACGAAACAGTGGGAGGAAGAAATTTTTCTGAAGCAATTCAGTTTGGCGTTGTTAAAACAAATTTAGAAAAAAACAATGGAAAAATTCAATGCGAATTGTGTGGGAAGCAAATATTTTCTATTGGAGAATGTCACTTTGACCATATAAATCCTTATGCCAAGGGTGGAACCTCAACTTTAGAAAATTGTCAAATTCTTTGTATTGAGTGTAATCTAAAGAAAAGTGATAAAGAACTAAAAGACATCATTATGGAAGAAAAAGCTCGTCAGTTTTTGAGTGGTAAGTCTTTTAACGAAGACATACCTAAACCTACTATAGCTACACAAGATGGTATAAGTAATACAGATAGTAAGATGACTAAAGAAAAATTCGACTGTATTGTTGGTGCGTTTATTAAAGAAAAAGGTGATATTCGCCAAATTGATTTTAACCGTGAATATAATCATTTACCTGGAATAGGTTATGTTGTTAAGTATTACGGAACGCTCAATGAACTAAAGAAAGCTTTTGGTATTACCGATATTTCTTTAAATTGGAATAGAGAAAATATTGCAGAAGCATTGAAAAGATTTGTTTTAACAAATGGAAAAATAACACAAAAAGATATTAGAAAAGAAAATGGATTACCGTCAATTAACTGCATATTAAACTATTATCCAGAATACAAGAATTTTACGGAAATAAAACGTGGTCTTTGCGATATTGATGCTCGTGGCGTTTGGACAAAAGAAGAAGCAATAATCGTAGGTAAAAAGTTTGTCGAACATAATGGTAAACTAACCCAAAAAGATTGCACTAGTATTAATGGTTTGCCTCCAATGTCTGTTATATATCGACTTTTTGGTGATATGCCTACATATCAAAAATCTGTTGGTTCAGTTACATCTAAAAATGTTTTCGTGTCTGAAAAAGAAGTAGAAGATGCGGTTGAGACATATTTTGGTAATGACGAACGCATAGTAGAATCAAGAGAATTATTCTTTAAATCTTTTCCTTATGGGATAGATGTGATACGTGGAAGATATAAGTCTTTTGATGCTTTTGCAAAACAGTTCAATATCACCGTGGTGAAAACAAAAAAAGCTAAATACACGAAACAAGAAGTAGATGATATTGTGTCAGATTATGTGAAATCAGGTAAACCTATACCTCACCATCACGATTTAACAAAAGAAGGTTTACCGGCAGCAAATGTTATAATGCGTTATTATGAGCATTGGCATGAGCCTTTTGAGATTTTTCAAGCTCTTTACAAAAAAATTGGCAGTTAATTCTTTTAGGCTAAATGTTAGATGTAAACATTTTTTGTTATTATTTGCATAATTCAGCTGTTTAACGATTAACAGTAATTTAACGATGGGTTAGATAGAATTTCTTGCTAATCAACTTAATAAGCAATAAAAAGCGTTGCAAGAGGGACGACAAAATCCCAAATGCAACGCTTAATGTTTTTAAATGGCTTAAATACTATATAAAACAACGATACCACTATCAACACAAATTGTATCAATAGTGGTATCTGATTTGGCATTTACTATGTTATTTGATACAATCCGTCATTTATATATCGAATGTTGCAATTAACAAATATTCTATACATTTTGAAAAGTGGCTACACTTATTAAGATTTGACCTATTGATAAAGCGATGGGTCCTTTTTCACAAAATTTGTCAATTTTTACTATTGGCAAATATCTTTTTTAACAGACTGATTTTACGGAAAACAGATAATAACATTTTTCTCACAGGAAATAGCAATCTCCAACAAAAACTCCACATTTTCATAGCAAAACTGTCTGCTGAATATCTTTTTCCTTTTCGAATATACGTGGTTACTTTTGCCACTATGCAATCAGTGGAAAAAGTGCCGTCATAAAAGCAATTACCATCACCTGATGCACGAAATTTTCCGTTTTTCATATGGACAACACGGTGCAAAAGGTATTTTTCGGGAATCGGGCAATACAAAACTGTGTCGCCTTTCTTAATTTCTTCGGTATTGCAAGCGGAAATAATGACACTATCTCTTTGATGACACAAAATTGGCCACATACTGTTTCCTGTAACCGTAAATTCAACATCATATCCCTCTGAGAGAGTTTGTTTAATTGCATCAAAGAGCTCTGTTGCAGGAACTTTTTTTAACTCTGTATGCATCATATCAATCTCTCCAAGCAATCATATAAAACATCAACTGCATCTGTACAAGGAGTACATTCAAGAGATATAACGGGTATCTGTTGCAAAAATTCATCTAACAATGATAAAGCACAGTCCGTAAGATTCTCGTTATGTTTAGGATACATAATATGTGGCAACACTTCTGCCAAAACCTTATGACTATCCATAACACAAGCACGATTTTCAGTTCCTCTTTTAAGAATTACCAATGCTTTAATTGGCACATTACGATTGATATTTTCTCCGCCAGTACCACACCAAGGCGTACCAAAGCCTAACCAATTACCATTCTCTTTATAACAAGAGCTACGGTCAGAATTCAATATCAAAGCATTTTTGTTATCTCTCCAAAGTCTTGCGTGAGTGGTTTTACCTTCTTCAGAGGGGGCAGAAATGATTATACCCTTTGATGAATACTCCAAAAGTACCCCATGAAAAGTAAGAACCCCTCGGCGTAACAAAAGGTAAAAAATAATAAAGGTAAGGCTTTCAAAAGCAGCCATACCGTGAGTTTCACTTTTGTCAACCGTGAGGCGAACATTTTTCCCTTCTGCATCTACAATAAACTGTAAAATAACACTACCGTTTTCGGTGTCTTCTTGTTGCCACAGCATACCACCATCAGGCAAAGCAAATGTACGACGCAAAACAAAAAGAGAACGCTCGGTTTTTACACATTCTCCGTTTGGCACAACGAGTTCGGGTGCATAGCTTATGGTAATATCGGGCTTTGTTTCTGCTGTTGTATAAGCATCAGCTTTCCACAGAGCAAAGGGATATATATTATTTGTTGGAAAATCCTTAAGTAACAATGTTACAGGACCAATTTTATAAAACTTTTTCATTTTAACTCCAAGATGAATCGATATCGCCTGAAAACGGTGACCCTTTAAATGGTGTAGCATTGTTTCCTGCCTGTGCTTTTGCTTGAGCTATAACTTTTTCCATATATGCATCAAAAGATGCCATTTCTTCAGGTGTTAAGTCGGTTTCAGAATAGTCAATATCAAACAAAACGCCACCATTGCAACCGCCACCACTGGCAATTTTGAGTATAGCATAGCCACGCCCGGGCACATTGTAATAGAATGGCTGTTTATTTTTGGCATAAGCCCAACAAACATCAGCCACTGCTTGGTCAAGCGCAACAGGTACTAACTGCATATTCGGTTTTTCATAAAGTCTTTTCTTCATTTAACCGACAACTTTCTTTTTCAATGCCATTGAAAAATCACAAATATATTTTGGAACTCCATCTAAACTACCACATTCTGCCATTCTCACAGCAGGACATGCTTTACAAAAATTTTTACTTTCACAAACTGTGCATTCTTCCGGTTCTTCAGGTAAACGCACTTGGAATGGGTATTTTTCCCAAGCCACGGAAAATCCGTCTTTAACGGCATCGGTACTAAATACACCTAATGTCTGACATCCAATAAGTTTTCCGTCGTATGTAATGGTGTAACTATCCATTCCCGCAGAACATCCAAGCAAAGTCATTTTCGGCTCACTGCTATGACATTCAAATGTAGGCTCTTTCAGTTTAATACGAACTTTTGACTTAAGAGAGTCAGGAATCATTTCTTCTATTTTAGACACCGAACGATTAATCATAGTGTTTACTGAATCTTTCGCACAAAGCCTACACTCCTGAACAGGCATACAACCGCCTCTAACAGGAGCAAATACAAAAAGCGGATTTGTTACAGTTCCGCCAAAGCCTTCAACTAACTGGCAGATTGCATCTAAATCACCAATATTATCTTTTATGAGTGTCATTCTATATTCAATAGCAGAAGGAAGAGTACGCAACTGATTAATGCCTTCAATGGCTTTGTCAAAACCATTTGCCATACCGCAAACCTTGTTATATGAATCATTATTAGCACCATATAGTGTTATACCTATACGGTGTGGTGGGCATTCTCTTAAGGTTTGCATAACCTTTTCGGTCACCATCGTCGCATTAGTGTATAAAGTAATTATAAAACCTTGCTCATAAATGCCACGATATATTTCACAGAAATCTTTTCTGAGCATGGGCTCGCCACCTGTAATAAGCAGACTGATTGTTCCTGCTTCTGCAACCTGACGCGCCATATCGACCCATTGTTGTGTTGTCATTTCATCTTGCAAGAGAGTAGTGTTTTCACAGTCTTCTCTGCGGAACATACACATCTTACAATGTAAATTGCACCTTAATGTCAATTCAAAAGTGCCATTTTTAGGATAACGAGGGGGCATTGTTTCAAGATTTATCAACTCTAAATTTCCTCCAACATTCCTTTATCAAGAAGCATCATTACAAATTCATCTACATCTGATTTTGCTTCTTCAAGCGAAACATCAAATTCTTCAGCAAGAGCTTTGGTGAGGTCTTGAACATTTTGTGGTTCTTTCAACATATCCCACAAAAAAGATGCCGTAGAATTAAGTAAAATGTATCCGTTAAAGTCGGCAATACCTGAACCTACGGAAATAAGCACATCCTGATTTGTTATTTTACGGTGAATAAATCCTTTTTTTGCACAAAAAAGGGTATCCGAAAAATTCATCTCAAAAACTCCCAACCTATAATTTAACATATTTTAAAGAAAATTTCAAGTATATAAACATTTTTGTCGAACATTGTTTAAAAAGCGTTAACTTTCCATTATAAACTCTTTAATTTCATTTTCGTTAAGCAATTTCAGACTCTCGTCGCTGATTTTATATACTCTATCGCACGCTACAAGCACTGACGGACGATGAGTTGTAACAATACAAGTACGTTCTCCGCGGAATTTTGATATGTTGCGAAGAAGCTGTTTTTCTGTTTTTACATCTAAAGCACTGGTTGCTTCATCAAAAAGAAGTATTGGTGCATTACTGAGCAACGCCCTTGCGATTGAAATGCGTTGCACCTGACCTTCGGACAAGCCATTACCTCTTTCACCGATATGTGTGTACATACCCTGAGGCAATTCTTTTACGAAATTAAGAGCACACGCAGCACTGAGAACCTCTTCTAATTCTGAGTCTGTAGCATCAGGTTTCATAATGCGGAGATTTTCTGCAATTGTGCCCGAAAAAAGTGTGTTACCTTGAGGTACATACGAGAACAATCGTCTTGTTGACGGTGAAACAGGCATAACAGTGTTATTCTTCTCATCACGAATAGAAACCTTACCCTTTTGCACTTCAACAATTCCCAACAATATACGAAGCATTGTGGTTTTTCCGCAACCTGACTCACCGACCAAGGCAACTATCTGACCAGGTTCAGTTTCCATATCAGCCTGTTTTAAAACTGTATTTCCTTCAATATATGAGAATTCTATGTTTTCTGCTTTAAGATGAATAGCGCGACTACCGCTTTTAAGAGTTTCTTCAACCTCATCAAGGGGTTCACTATTTTCAGCAGGTAATTCTGTCAAAGCCATAACTCTGCCCGCAGCAGTAGCTGCAGTAATTGTTGTTGGCACAAGACCGACTAAAGAACTGAACGCACTTGACAACACCCCTGCAAGATGCAAAAACATTGTCATTTCACCATAGGTGATGTGCCCTTTCCACAAACGGAAAACACAAAAGAAATATGTAATCGCAGTAACGATAACCGCTACAGTGCCCAAAAAAGACGATGTAAGAATTGAGAATTTGTTGTATTCAAGGGTAACGTCTTTTTGCTTGATTTGTATTTCATTTAACTTTTTGCAATAAGCATCCACAACGCCAAAGCTTTTAATTGCCTGAACATTGTTAAACGATTCTGAGTGAAAAGACATAAGTTCGGAACCAATTATTCGCATTTTTTGATTGTGCTTACGCATTTTTTTCATCAAAAAACCTGAAGTTAACAGAGTAATCGGTGCACTTGCCAAAGCAATTAATGCCAATGTGGCATCATAATACAATATAAGCACAAATGTACCCACAAACTGAACAAAACTTACAGCAAAAGTTGGTGCCCAACCTAAAACACTTGAAGCCACAGTATCTGCATCACGCCCTGAACGAGCAAGCAAGTCGCCTGAATGAAACTTCATAACAGGTTCCCAACAGGCGTGCATTATTTTGCCAAAAATATCTGCTCGTATTTGCTGATTCACCTTAAGTTGAACTCTTGCACTGACATTTCCTGTAATTGCATTTAATACAATTTTGGCTAACTGCAATGCAATATATGTTACCGCTGCAAACATAATCAAGCCTTCTTGCTGACCGGTAACAATATCTATAATATTTTTACTGATGACACTTGAGCATAAGGTTACCCCAATGCCCAACATACCTAAAAGAACATACCAGACTATAGCCCAGACATATTTTTTGCCAAGCTGAATAATCCACTTTAATTCTTTTATAACCTGTGTCAAAGTACCATCTTTTATTTTTCGAATCAATTTATTCATTTACAGTATCTCCATAACGACTGCGAGCATATTTACTGTATTTACCATAATAACCGTACTTGCCATAACTACTATATCTGCCGTAATAACCGTAACCGCTACCGTATTTTCCGTAACTATATTTGCCATAGCTATATTTTCCGTAGCCCTCAACAGTCTCTCTGGCTCCGTTGAGAATATAACCCAAAATTTTTCCGTCACTTTGTCCTAAACTTTCAACGGCATTTATAATTGTACTGATTGGCACATAGTCCTGACGAACAACATAAATAATGCCGTCTGAATATTCCTGATACAACGCAACATCAGTCATAGTTTCGCAAGGCGGTGTATCAATGATAAGACAATCTACCTGACTACTTAAGGTAGTAATAAAGTCTCTCATTTCGTTTGAATTGATAAGAACAGTGGGGTCTTCTACCGGTATGCTGTTACCAACAAAGCTAACTCCGCTTTTAGTTACTTTAAAAATAACGTTTTCCGGAGACACTTCGCCTTTAATAACCTTTTCTAAAGGAAGTGTTTTTTTCTTTAATCCCACACGACGATAAAGTGTAGGGTTACGCAAGTCACCATCAATAATTGCGGTTTTTCTGCCCCAGCTTTCCATTACCTCTGCCAAAGCAAGACTTAACGTACTCTTTCCCTCTTCCGGTGCGGTGCTGGTAACCAAAAGCACCTTCAAGCCATCTTTTTTCATCATATTATCAAGCTTTCGGGCAATACCGTGAATGTTTTCAGCAACATCATTGTTATTATGCACAATGCTGTTTTCATCATTCTTTTTCAAATCAGCCACAGGAACAACACCGAGCCAAGGCATATTAAGATGGTCTTCTAAGTCACCCGGATTTTGCACAGTATTATGTACGAGTGACAAAACTGCAAACAGAGCCATAGCGAGAGCTATTCCGATTCCTGCACCTAAAACTGCATCTTTAACTAAATTCACTTTAGTTGTTGGGGTATCCATTATTACTGTTTCTTCAACTAAATCCACATCAAGGTCACCAATAACATAACGGGCAGTTTCTTCAAAAATCACCATTACTGATTCTAAAAGCTGACCGGCTTCTTGGGGAGTAGCTGCATAAGTATTGAGCTCAAACAGATTGGACCCTGGAATACACTTTGCCGTAATGTTATTAGATAAAAATTTAGCACCTAAATCTTCTTTTATTGCATCAGTAAGCAAATCACTGCTTAAAATATAAGAAAAAGTGCTTTCTAACTGCGTTGCTAAATCCTTATCATAATATATGCCGTAAAGTGAGTTTAAATCGCTGGTGTTAGAGTTGTTTTTGACTTTTACTGAAAATGAACAATAGGCTCTGTAAACAGGTGTGTAATTAACTTTTGATATAACAGGTAACAATGTTCCTATAATTAAGGCAAACACAACCGCAAGCCACCACAAGCGTTTAAAAACAATTATAAAATTTTCTATAAGCGCTTTAAGGTCAATGAGCGTTGCGCCGCCCTCTTCCTTCATTACACGCATGTTATTCACCTCTTTACTTTTAGGTTAAAATTTTTGTCTAAAAATATGTGGGGTATTTCTGTGACGATAATTATTGAGAATATATCCTAAATATTCCGCTTTTTCTGAATCAAGTTCTTCTGCAATATCTTGAAGAATTTTATATGGAACCCAATCCTGACGAACCACCATAACAACTGAATCCGCATGTTGCAAAATCATACTGGTGTCTGCCGCAACAGTATATGGTGAACTATCTAAAATAATATAATCAACCTTATTGCGTAATTCACTAATAAAGGAATCAATTTTCTCACCGGTTAAAAATCTGTCAGGATGACGAAAGGGCTTGCTACAATAAATTATTTCTAACAAGCTATCTCCTTTTCCCACAGTATCGGGTATACCATTTTCAAGGCAATCGTATATATCATACATAGGGCACAAATTACTCTGTTCAGAAAAAATGGTTTGTATTGATGGGTGTCGTAAATCAAAATCGACCAAAGCAACTCGCTTGCCGTGTTTTTCCATATACAACGCCAAGTTAGACGCAATAGTAGATTTGCCTTCGTTTTCTGCACAACTTGTCACCAATAAAACGTTTTGATTGTTCTTTCGCATTTTGTGAAAGATTTTATGAGATGTTTGCATCATGGACTCAACATAACTAAAGCCTGTTGCCATATTGGTTATAAGAAGTGGAGATTTTTTATGATTTTTTAGCCTATATTTTAATTTGCTCTTTTTAACTTTTAACAAAATTCCCAAAGGCGAGTCTTCCATGTGAATTTTTGCCGAATCTCTTGTTTTAATCGTTTTTCTCATAATCGAGAGAACTACGATTATTGCTATTGTTGCAAATGCAGACGCACCCATACCTAAAATCATAGTCTTAACTATATTCGGTGGGTTATAAGGTGTTGTAATTACTTGTGGGGCTTTCAACGTGTCTAATACCACACCACCAAAAAGATATTCTGAAACCTCGCCATAATTATCCATTAACGATAACATTACAGATTGAGCATCTTTAGGGGAATCAGCAATGGCACTAACGCAAAGAATATTGGTTCCTGTTGCAACCTTGGCATTAATTGTGAATGATAAGTCAGGCTCATTAAGGTCTTCACGAATTTTTCTTTTTAGCACATCACTTGTGAAAACTTCGCTAAACACCCCTGCCATTTCATTGGTAGTGTTCAAAGATGCATAAAATCCCACATAAGAACCGTTACTACGCGGAGAAACCACAAATGTTGATTCAGAAATATATTGTGGTTCATATATTATCTTGTCATAAGTGAATATTCCCATACAAGCCGTAACGACAGCCAGAATAACCACCCAAAAATTCAAAATAATATCTTTAAATATTATCGGCAAGTGCAGTTCATCAAAACTGAATAATTTCTTCTCTTTCATTGTCTTCTCATGCCTCAACTATAACTGTCAAATATGTAACACCAGTCACTCCGTCGCTATTGGTAATTTCAAGCATCATTTGACCGGCACCTTCTTTGTTAAAATCCACTTGACTACTGACTTTGATATCGGTTGTATTAAGCTCAGCACCCTTACTGTCAGTAACGCTACTTATATATGTTAAAGGATCCACACTTTGTCCCTTTTTTGTATAAACTAAATATTGACTAAGCTTAATGACTGGAGCATCTGCTGAATAATCAATAATATTCAGTGGTAAACGTACATGAATTTCGTCACCATAGTTAGTTACTGCTGATATTTCAACCTCATATATACCGGGTACGCTTGCGCTGACATTAGAGGCTTCAAGTTTTAATTTGTGTGAAATATCCCCATCAATGCAATCAAATAATCGCACACCACTAAAAGCAGAAATGTTTTCGGCAGTGTAATAAAGCATTGGCTTATCAAATTGAAGACGAGGCGCAACATAATCATCATAATACAAAGTTCTTTGGTATCTTCCTAAATTGTTTTCTTTATCAAAAACAACATAACTCACTTGAGAAACACCTATTTCAGAAAAACGCGAAATGCGTTCCACAATTATCTGGTCGGTTATGTCGCCGTCTCTGTCATCAACGGCATAAAGCCCATCAAACAAAGCCTCTCGACCATCCTTTACACTAATATGAATTTCGTCATTATCGGCGGTAATAACTGGTGGTGTAACATCACGCTTCGAAAGTGTGTGCATAGTGTATATCACGCCACCAAGAGATATCAAAAATAGTACAATTACTGCTAATCGTAAATATTTCATTTCAGACTCCTTTAACTATTTCGCAAAAATTAATTTCATCTATACATAATAACTCATTTTAGGCATATGTTGACAATTTATTGTACCACATCTGATTTGTAAACTCAATAATAATTGTGAATATTGAAAAATAAATAGAATTTTATTGTTTCAGCTGTTTAACGATTATCAGTAATTTAACGATAGGTTAGATAGATTTTCTTACTAATCATCTAAATAAGCAATAAAAAGCGTTGCAAAAGGGACAACACTAATCCCAAATGCAACGCTTAATTCTTTCAAATGGCTTAAATGCTATATAAAACAACGATACCACTACTGGCACAGATTGTATCAATAGTGGTATCTGATTTGGTTGCGGAGGGAGGACTTGAACCAACGACCTTCGGGTTATGAGCCCGACGAGCTACCAACTGCTCTACTCCGCGATATTTAATTATTACTCTCTCGAGTGCCTTATAATGATACACTCATTTTTCTCGTTTGTCAAGAGCTTTTTTAAAATTTTTGATTACATTCATATTTTATGTGCGAAATTTCTGCTTTATACATAAAACACAAAGTTTTGGTAATGTAGTCCAAAAAAATTCTCATAAAAATCAGAAAAACTGTTGACAAAACGACAACACTATATTATAATGTTGACGATACGACACGTGAAAGTGTATGTTACGTCGAGAGGTGAATATTATGAAATACTATGTGTTAAGATGTCTTGTAGAGGAAAAAGATTATCAGGAAGAAAACTATGGGGTATTGCTAGTTGACGATGATGAAAGTCGCAGATACATTTGTAATGTTACGACTGATTATGGCAAGATGCGAGAACTTGTAGATAATATGAATGAATTCAGTCTGGAACCTTGCCATACAGATAATGTGATAGAAGATTTTAAATACTTTGAAGAGACAGGGGAGTGCACTTGAGTTTTCAGGTGCATTTTTCTTATGTTTTAACACAAAAGTTCATTAAAGCACTTGACAAAACACCAAATTTTACATATAATAACTTAGAAGTTAGCGAAGGCTAACCTATATTTTAAAAGAAATGTTAGCGTATGCTAATTTTTTGATAACTTTTATTGTGGGTGACAGCAAATGACATTACTTAATGTACAAGAAGGAATTGAATATATAATTAAAGATATTATGACGGACGATGATGAATTAAATGCCTTTCTTTTTTCGTTGGGGTGTTATGCAGGAGAGTCCATTACTGTAATTTCCCATAAAAAAGGTAGTTGTGTGGTTTCAATAAAGGATAGTCGTTATAGTATTGATAATGGTTTGGCAGATTCTATTTCCGTAGAGTAATAGTTTGTTATTTAAAAACATATTTATGGATATTAAAGCTTTTAACATACGTTCAAAATTTTTGGAGGAAAAAATATGAGAATTGCCTTAGCAGGTAATCCAAATAGCGGTAAAACAACAATGTTTAACGCCATCACAGGCCGAAATGAGAAAGTCGGTAACTGGGCTGGCGTTACTGTTGATAAAAAAGAAAGTCCAATAAAAAAATCATTTTATGAGTATAGTGATGAAATTGTTGCTGTTGACCTTCCCGGTGCATATTCTATGTCACCATTTACAAGTGATGAAAATGTCACTCACGATTACATAAAAAATGAGAATCCCGATGTTATTATCAATATTGTTGATGCTACAAATTTAAGTCGTAGTCTTTTCTTTACAACACAGCTTCTTGAACTCGGTATTCCAATGGTTGTTGCACTTAATAAGAGTGATGTTAACCGAAAGAAGCAAACATTTATAGATTCAAAAGCATTAAGTAAGTTTCTTAATTGTCCTGTTGTTGAAACTACATCAACCCATGCAGAAGGTGTTAAGGAGTTAGTAAGGGTTGCCATAAATCTTTATGGAAAAGCACAGAAAGCACCATATATACAAGGTTATGTTGATTTTAATGATAGAAAATCAGTCTTAGTTGCTGATAGAAAAAGATTTGATTTCGTAAATCAGATTGTAAGAACAGTGGAAAAAAGAAAAGTGTTGACACGAATCAAAAACTCACAGGACAAGATTGATGATATTATTACAAATAAATGGGTAGGATTACCAATTTTTGCATTGGTTATGTTTTTAGTGTTTCAAATTTCTCAGGCGTGGTTAGGTCCATGGATTGCAGAATTCCTTGTGGCAGTTATTGAAAATTTCCAAGTCTATGTATCTGAATTGGTGCAAGGTGCGACACCAATTCTTCAATCATTATTAGTTGATGGGGTTGTCGGTGGTGTTGGTGCCGTTGTAGGATTTTTGCCACTTGTTATGGTAATGTATTTCCTTATTGCATTACTTGAAGATTGTGGATACATGGCAAGAGCGACAGTTGTCCTTGACCCGATTTTCAAAAAAGTAGGACTTTCAGGAAAATCGGTTATTCCATTTGTGATGGGTACTGGTTGTGCAATTCCCGGTGTTATGGCTTGTCGTACAATACGAAATGAGCGTGAAAGACGGGCAACAGCTATGTTAGCACCGTTTATGCCCTGTGGTGCAAAATTACCTGTAATATCTCTTTTTGCGGGTGCATTCTTCCATGATGCAGCATGGGTTGGAACACTTATGTACTTTGCAGGAATTTTTATTATTCTCATAGGTGCGTTGATTATTAATAGAATAACAGGTAATAGCAAGAAAAAATCATATTTCATTATTGAATTGCCTGAATACAAACTCCCATCACTTAAAAGAACTTTTTTATCAATGTGTCAGCGTGGTTGGTCGTATATTGTTAAAGCGGGTACAGTAATCCTTCTTTGCAATACTGCTATACAGATAATGCAGTCATTTAATTGGAACTTTGAAGTTGTAAAAGAGGGGGCAGATACATCAATTCTTGCGTCAATAGCAAATCCGATTTCATATTTGCTTGTGCCAATCGTTGGTGTTAAGGCATGGCAACTTGCAGCAGCGGCAGTTACAGGATTTATTGCTAAGGAAAATGTTGTTGGCACATTAGCTGTGTGCTATTCAATTACCAACTTCATTGATACAGAAGAGCTTACCGTTACAGGTGGTAGCAGTGAAATTGCTACAACTATGGGTCTCACCAAGGTTGCAGCACTTGCATATCTCATGTTTAATCTTTTCTCACCACCTTGCTTTGCTGCAATAGGGGCTATGCGCTCGGAGATGAAGAGTGCAAAATGGCTTTTGGGTGGAATTTCACTCCAACTTGCAACCGGATTTACTGTGGCATACTTGGTATATACAATAGGCACACTTATTGTTGATGCATCTTTACTCAATGTTAAATATGCTTTTGCAGGACTGTTAGCTGTGTTGAGCTTTGCAGTTGTGATAGGTTTCCTTTGCATAAAAGGGGATATAAAGTATCGAAACTCAAAAATGAAAAGCAAAGATAAATTGATAGTTAAATAAACAGGAGAAATAAAATGGAAAACGTTGTGGTTGTTGCCATACTAGTTTTGATTGTGTGTTGTGCCATAGCATATATTGTAAAAGCCAAGAAAAAAGGTGTAAAATGTGTAGGTTGTCCTTACGCAGAAACATGTGGGAAAGAAAATTGTTCCTGCAACAATTCCCAAAATGAATAATATATCAAAAATGGCGGATTTATCTCCGTCATTTTTAATATAATAAATTATAATTTATCGAACTCTTTAATTTAACAAATCAACCTTGTAGGGGTCATTCACGAATGACCCGTTCCGAAGTTTGCAGAAAACCATTTCGGGCGATTCGTGAATCGCCCCTACATTCTGCATTTTGCACTCTGCATTCAGTTATTTATCTAACAAGTCAACACCCTTGACTTTTACTGCCCAAAATGATATCATTATCAAGCAAAATTTAATACTTGCGGATGTGACGGAACTGGCAGACGTGCAGGCCTCAGACACCTGTGGATATTACTTCCTTGTGGGTTCAAGTCCCATCGTCCGCACCAAGAATGAGTAGTCGTTTTTACGATTACTCTATTTTTTTATAAAATATTGAATATTAAATGATACTGTGATATACTAATTATGCTACACGAACTGAATAAATTAGAACTAGTGGTATCTTTTTTCTTTTATAGGGATAATTATACCTTTATTTAGTCATAATCAATTTATGAATTTGGTAAAATCGCAAATTCCACTAATTGGTTATGGCTTAATACCCTATTTCTAATTTAGTTTATGTAGCGACAATCGGGGTTTGCGTTTTTCGGTGCGTTGACTTCGGTTGGCGCACTTTTTTATTTTACGGAGATAAAATTCGTGTAGATTATTGTGGGAGGGTTGAAGTCATATTATAATCCGTCGTAACAAAATATGTGAAAGAGGTTTAGTAAAATGAATGAAAAAATCTTAATACAAAGTGAGAGTTTTGATGTAAAAAAATTGTTTAAAATTTTCATTATTATAGGTCTTATTCTTACATTATTAAATTCTGTTCTTCTTATTTCAAGTGACATGTCTTATTATAATGAAGAATATGGTAACAATCATCAACACAGTAGTTGGTGTTATGAGTGGAACGATGATTATTATAATGATAAGATAGATGATGGGATATTGAACGATGAAGAAAAAATGGATTGTTACCAAGTTGTTTATGGTAATGCCTTTGCTTATGGATTAGCAATGTTTTTTAAGTGGTATATACTAACTACATTAATTCCGTTAGTTGTTATGGCAGTATTAGGAGGACTAATTTACTTATGGCTTCGTAGTTATGAATTGACAATTACAGACAAGAGAATTTATGGTAAGATTCAATTTGGTAAAAGAGTTGATTTGCCTGTTGACTCTGTATCTGCCACGGCAACAATTCAACTTTTAAAAGGTGTTTCTGTTTCAACTTCATCAGGTAAAATCAGTTTCCTTGCAATAAAAAATGCAAATGAAATATATTCAATTATGAATAATCTCTTAATTGAAAGACAGCAAAATAAGGAGAAGTCTATTACAAGAACAGAGATAAGGATTGACGAAACTGAGCAACTGGCAAAATATAAGGATTTGCTTGATAAGGGAATTATTACTCAAGAAGAATTTGATGCAAAGAAGAAACAACTACTTAATTTGTAATAATTTTAAAAAGATAACATACAATATTTGTAACACTAAAAATCTTGACAAAATCAATTTTTTTGATATAATATGTTGCAGAGACTCGGCTTTTATGGAAAGTCTGTTAGGGAGAATGCGTCACCGACTGAAAGCGCGTTTGAGATGAGTAGTAAGCTTGGGAACACTCTAAGGGCAAAAACTAATTGAATATTAAAAGAGGATATGCTTTTTGCGTATCAATGCGGGTGGCACCGCGGGTATTTATTTTAATTACTCGTCCCGGGAATATTTATAGTATTCCCGGGACTTTTTATTTTGTTTCGGGATAAATCAGGAGGTAGACAAATATGTACAGAACACTATTCTGTAACGACATCTGTGACAAGCACATCGGTCAAACTGTCCAACTTGCAGGTTGGGTTGATGTTGTACGTGACCACGGTGGCGTTATCTTCGTTGACATCCGTGACTATACGGGTGTTACACAGGTTGTTATTCACAATGAAGAATTAGTTAAAAATGTAAACCGTGAAACAGTTATTTCTGTAAGTGGTGTTGTTGAAAAGAGAGACCCTGACACAGTAAACGAGAAAATCGCAACAGGTTATGTTGAACTTATTGCTGACAGTTTACAGATTCTTGGTAAGAGCAAGAATATGCTCCCATTTGATGTAAGAGCATCAAGACAGAGCAAGGACGAGGTTCGTCTTAAATATCGTTACCTTGACCTTCGTAATCCAAAGAACCATGAAAATCTTGTTAAGCGTTCACAGATTATCCGTCATCTTCGTAACAAGATGGAAGAAAAGGGCTTTCTTGATATGCAGACACCAATCCTTACTGCATCATCACCTGAAGGTGCTCGTGACTTCCTTGTACCATCAAGAAAGCATCCGGGTAAGTTCTATGCACTTCCACAGGCACCACAGCAGTTTAAACAGCTCCTTATGGTGTCAGGCTTTGACCGTTATTTTCAGGTTGCACCTTGTTTCCGTGATGAAGATGCACGTGCAGACCGTTCACCCGGTGAATTCTATCAGCTCGACTTTGAAATGGCTTTTGCAACTCAGGAAGAAGTACTTGATGTTTGTGAAGATTTAATTTATGACACATTTAAAGCATTTACCGATAAAAAGGTTACTCCTAAGCCATTCCGTAGAATCACTTATGCAGATGCTATGATGACCTATGGTTCAGATAAGCCTGACCTTCGTAATCCACTTCTTATCTGTGACCTTACAGTTTTCTTCTCCGGTGTTGATTTCCCTGCATTTAAGGGTAAGCCTGTTCGTGGTATCGTTGCTGATTGTACAGGCAAATCAAAGAAATTCTTTGAAGACTCACTTAAATTTGCAACATCAAACGAAGTTGGTCTTGGTGGTCTTGGTTATATTACACTTAAAGATGGTGTGTTTGCAGGTCCTATTGCTAAATTCTTAAGCGATGCACAGAAAGTTGAAATCACAGAACTCACAGGTGTAAAAGAGGGTGAAACACTCTTCTTTATCTGTGATGAAAAGAAGGATGCAACAGAGAAAAAAGCGGGTATGATTCGTAACTGGCTTGCAGGAAAGAATCAGCTTGATTTAATTCGTGACGACGCGTTTGAATTCTGTTTCGTAGTTGATTTCCCAATGTATGAAAATGACGAAGAAACAGGGGAGACCATCTTTACTCATAACCCATTCTCAATGCCACAGGGTGGTATGGAAGCACTTCTTACAAAGGACCCAACTGAAGTTTTAGCTTATCAGTATGACCTTGTTTGTAACGGTATTGAGTTAGCTTCAGGTGCTGTTCGTAACCATGATAATGAAATTATGAAAAAGGCATTTGAAATCGCAGGTTATGATGAAGAAGAACTCAAAAAGCGTTTCAATGCTTTATATACAGCATTCCAATATGGTGCACCTCCTCACGCAGGTATGGCACCAGGTATTGACCGTATGGTAATGCTTCTTACTGACGAAGAAAAAATCCTTGATGTTATCGCATTCCCACTTAATGGTAATGCACAAGACTTGTTGCTTGGTGCACCAAGTGAAGTAACAAATCAACAGCTTGAAGATGTTCATCTTCTTGGTAATGGCAGTGCTCTTGCACAACGTCAGGCTGCTGTAGGTGGTGCTACTAAGAAAGCACAGGGCAAACGCTCAACTTTCTCAAATGCACAACAGCTTAATCAGTTGTCTTTGACTGAGGATGAAGAAACAGTTATGCAGGGCATTTTTACTGCAATGACTGAAAGTGAAGCCAAGCTTAAAACTATTGATACAGAAAATGTAGAAGAAATGGTACACGTTATGCCAATGGAAAATGTGCTTCGTGAAGATGTTCGTAAACAGAATTTTTCAAGAGAAAGTCTTTTAGAAGGTGCTCCTGAAAGAAATGAAGACAGTTGGCAAGTACCAAGACTTGTAAAGTGAGGTGAGTAGTAATGAAATATTATGCAACACAGATTAATGAAAAGGGTAACATCGCAGTTGACGATACTCTCCTTGTAAAAGATGTTGTTACAACTGCTGGCTCACGCATTTTAGATGGTTTCAAGCCACTTTTCAGTGCAGAAGTTGTTACTCGTCTTGAAAATAAAGGCTATACAGTAGCAGGAAAAACAAATGTTGGCGAATTCGGTCTTGACCTTGTTGGTGAATTTTCTTACTATGCATCACAGGAAGGCAAACTTGAAGGCTCAGCAGCATCACTTGTTGCGAATGGTGATGTTGTAGCAGCACTTGGAGTTGATATGAATGGCTCGCCAAGACGTGCAGCGGCACTCTCAGGTGTTGACTTCTTAAAACCAACTTATGGTACAGTTTCTCGTTACGGTGTAATTTCTTGTGCAGCATCGGGTGAACAGGTTGGTGTTTATGCAAAGGATTCAAAAAAAATATCTGAAATCATGGACGTAATTGCAGGCCACGACAATAAAGACGGCACCAGCCTTAAAAACGACAGTTATGACTACTCAATTATTGATGTAAAGGGTAAGAAAGTTGCTATAAACAAATTCTTACTTGATAAAGCAGACGATACAACAAAGGCAAAGGTAATGGCTTTTGCAGATGCACTTAGAGTAAATGGTGTTGAAGTTGTAGAAGTTAACTGTGATATGGCTGAGATTGCAAATACAGCATGGCAGATTCTTATGTGTGCCGAAACTTGCAACAATGTTTCACGTTATGATGGTGTAAAGTATGGTCATCGTGCAAAGGAATATAAGAACATTGACGAATTGTATGTAAATACAAGAACAGAGGGTTTTAACTTCCTTACAAAGGCAGTGATTCTTTATGGCTCGGATGTGCTTTCAAAGAATCGTTATAAGGATTGTTTTGATAAGTCACTTCGTGTTCGTCGTGTAGTTGCTGAAAGACTTCAGAAAGCATTTGAAAACTTCGATGCAGTTCTTACTCCTGTTTGCAGTAAGGCAGAGTATGAATCATACGACATTAAAGATGCATTTGGTAAAGTATTCGCTGAAAGCGTGTTTACAGCAGTTCCAAACCTTGTGGGTGTTCCCGCTCTCGTAACAAATGGTGTTCAGCTTATGGGTAATCATTTCTCTGAAAGCACACTTTTAAGTCTTGCTCATTGTGTTGAAAGGAAAGGTGAATGAATATGAAATACGAACTCGTCATCGGCCTTGAAACTCACGTTGAGTTAAGTACCGAATCAAAGATTTTCTGTTCATGCGGTGGTCACTCTGCTGCAAATGAACCAAATGATTGTGTTTGTCCTGCTTGTTCAGGTATGCCAGGTATGTTGCCTGTTATGAATAAACGAGTTGTTGAACTTGCAGTTACAGCAGGTCTTATGCTTAACTGTAATATCAACAGATATACAACATTTGATAAGAAAAATTACTATTATCCTGACCTTCCTTGTGCATATCAGATTACACAGATTAATCATCCAATCTGTACTGATGGTTGCGTAACACTTAAAACAAGTGAAGGCACAAGAGATATCAGAATCAAGCAGATTCATATGGAAGAAGACGCAGGTAAGCTTGTTCACA
>JAFYSE010000018.1 GCA_017546665.1 Clostridia bacterium
CGGTCATTCAGTTGTCAAGGTACACAAGAGAAAACATCCCTCTAATTGGTAGGCATTTAGAAATCCTGAAAAAACGACTTTTTCTGAAACTTTTTTATTTTCGTTAAAATTGAACAACAAAAAAGCCGTCACATAGACAGCACAAATAGCGGGAGGACATTTCATCCTCTCGCACAGTTTGCACTGAAACTATGTAACGGCTTAAACTTTAAGCTCTGATTGTCCGTATGTGACTAACCGAGTATCGGACCATACTTTCTTCGGTCAGATAATATGTGTTGGCATAAAGCCAATAAGTAAAAAAATATGTGTTTCAGATTATATTTAGTTGTAGGGCAAATACATTATTTACCAATTTATTATTATAAAGAACATTCGTTCACTTGTCAAGGGTTTTTAGTTATAAATAAAAAAGAAAAGAGCGTTTGCGTACCGCTCTTTTCTGATAAAAACTATGTTATTCTTTTCTCCAACGTTTTATAACTTCTTCGAATGCAATATTGATCCAATCTTTATTCCACTCATCATAAACATTAACATTGCTGGAACTTGGTGCGGGATTTGGCATACTCATTTTTACAACAGCGGGAAGAGGAACAGCATCTCCGACTACTAGGCATTCGCCAGCCGCTAAAGTAGGAAGAGTATCAACCAACGAAGAATTATTATCAGGTAACAAATTCTTAATGCAGTTTTGGTCGTTCACATTAGTTAATTTCAAAACAATAAAGTTGTTACATTGCGAGAAAATGGTTTCTGATACTTCAGATGGTCTTTGACTTACAACCATTAAATTCAAGCCATATTTTCTACCTTCTTTAGCAATTCTCTCAATAGAATGCCTAGAAGCATTATATTCTGCACCACCATTTTTAGGTATATAGTTATGAGCTTCTTCACATACAAGCATAAAAGGAATATCATTAACCAAACCCGATGTATGACGAAGTTTTGAATAGTGGAAAGCAAAGTCGAAAATAACTCTCGAGAGCAAACTAATAACAATACTGAGAACTTCAAAAGGTATAGCACTTAAATCGATAATTGTAACATTACTTTTATCTATGTACCCCAAGAATTGTTGAAGAATAACATCAAAATCTTCTGTTTTAAATTCTTCGCCACTTTCTTTTTTAGGTGCAGTTATAAATTTGAGTCGCTTATCAGACAATTTTGTTTCTAAACGAGTTACAAATCTCTCAAATTCTCCGTTATAAGGACCGTTTGATGCCTTTGACTCTTTGGCAGTGCTTGTCGCTGCAAATGTTACATCGTCATTCAAGTATACATTATCAGCATCGTTTATAATCGTTCCGTCACTACGTTTAGGAAGATGTGGCAACGTTTCGTTTTTATTTATAACCTCGCCATTTTTGTTCTTGATATACCGATACACTTCAGATATATCAAAATACACTGGAGTATCATAGTTGATATGCTCCATAGTAGGATTGTGTTTTTCTTTGCTGAGAATTACAGCTTTCTTGAATTGAGATATTTGATTGTGAGAATTCATTTCATTGCTCTCTATAAAAAGAGCCTCTAATTCTTGAGAATTCATTAACCAATACGGCAAACAAAGCTTTTCAACATCAAGACAATTTACACTAAAGTTTTCTTCAGTTGCGAGTTTAAAAGCCGATTGATATTCGGAATGAATATCAAAAATAATAACGTGAGAATTTTTTAATGAATCGGCATTTTCATTATGACCATCATTGATCTTCATTATATTTTGCAACAAGCGAGCAACAGCACAAGACTTGCCAGAACCCGTAGATCCAACAACGGCTATATGCTTTCCAAAAAACTTGTTTCCATCCACAAAATAGTTTACCGCATTATTATTAGAAAGACTTCCTATTTGGAACGAAAAGTTATCATTGCTACTAAAAATTGCATTAATGACATCGTCATCTGGCAAATATACCGGTTCTGTGGGGGAAGGAAGATTGACACCACCCTGCCTAAAAGAAATTCCATCATCGGTTTCTGAATAGCATCCTATCGGTGTGCAAGAAACCGTATAGTTGATTGTATTGGCCTCTTTGGATTGGACAGCGCACACATTTTGAATAGATGCAAGTATGTATAAATCGTTACCATCCTCTATAGATAAATATTTTGAAACTTTAATCTTTGTTTTGTTTTGATCAAAGACCTCTATACTATTTAGCAATACCTGTATTGTGCCAGGCGTGCTATTTATCACTTTTCCTATTTCAATCATTACTTATGACACCTCCAAGTTTCTTTCAAGATTAACCAAATACCTCAATACATTCAATTCTTCAATCTCAATTTGCTCTGTGTAATAATTTGAACTACTTAATTCAGCCGAAACATCCCCAATAATATACAATTGATTCACATTACAAGATTCGAAAATGGTGCTAGTTATATTTTCCAAAGAGGCAATTTTACATACAAACGCTGAAGAACAATCAGTATTGTTTACAAAACTGTCAGACATAAATACATTTCCAACTAATCCACTATTAACTGCTTTTTGATACTTATGTAACCCCAGTATTACTTTTTGAATAATATCGGAGCCATTTTCAAAAATAAAGAGAGGCGGTCTTTGAAGAGTTTTCTTCTTATAATACTTAGCGATATATTCCTGAATAAAAGGAATTATTTGTTCTTCGTTTGCCGTGTGAAAGCGTTCCGAAAACACAAAAGCTCGTATTGCTGTGTTCAATGAAAAAGAAGCAGACAAATGCCTTTTTTTCGCTTGCAAAATTTTCTTTTTGTCAAGTCCAGCCAACATCCATTTTGTTATTAGAACAGACTCTTTTGATTTAAGTTCTTCAATGAAGCTTTGTTTATCAACAGTTCGATCACTAATTTCCGGTTTAGAAGAAAGGTTCGCAACTATCGAAAAGGCATTAGGGTAATACAGCTCTTCGGCAGTTTGGCGGTCTGTTTGCTCACATAACTTTTCAATTACCTTTTCTTTTAGTTCTTCAAATTCTTCTGCTTGTACGTATTCAAAACATTCCCAAAATTTACTAAAATCTAAGCACAAACGCAAAGAAGATCTATTAGATTTATAGTAATCTAAAATTTTTGTTTTATCTTCTTTGCTTTTCTTAGGTTTATTTGCAAGATTGAGTATTGAAGCATCGGGAATAGTATAAATTTTGTGAAAATACGAAAGTTGTAGATCCTTGCTTGTTGTTGACGATATATGTTTTTCAAAAGCATCTGTATCAATTTGATCAACATTTTCAGTATAGTGTGCAAACAAAATATATTTAGTGCTTTTACCCAATGCAACGCACTCATTATAGTGACACATCATTTCTAAAATAGGAGCAACTACACTAGACATGGTAAACTTAGCATCCTCGTGGTATTTACACTGAATCGTAGATGTTGCATTTGGCAATTCTATATCTATATCTTCAATGACTCCCTCTAGTGTTATATAAGCTTCGTCATCAGCACTTATGATTTCAAGAATAGATTTATTAAACTGATATAAATAACCTCTAATTGTGCTGTTAGCTTGTCTCAATAAAAACACCTCTCTCTTTCACAGTGTAAGGCGCAACTTTAGCTATTAGCCGCAAATTTCGCCATAGTCATATTTGAAATATACTTGCTAACATCTTCGCCTTTATGGTTAACAATAATATCATCAAAATCAGCATAGTCAACATCTCTAACATCATGGAATATATGATTATACAGGTATTCCGCAAAGGTGCTTGCTAAAATGATGACAACATCTGTACCTCTAATATCTCGTTTAGCAGCAGGAACATATCTCGGTGTGATTACTATCGTGTAATCACCACCAATTTCCTCTCGATGTTCACGCAATCTACCAACATTTATACCGCTAAGTTTATTAGCTGTAGATTTAGACTCAACAGCAAATTTCTTTTTCTTAGTTAAGTACAAACACTCAATATCTGTATGGCCGGCGCCACCTATTCTTCGTGCTTCAACATTATAGAACATATTGAATCCTTCTTCAAGAACTTCTTCAAACAGATATGCAGTATCATTATCAGGATTGTTAGAATATTCTTCAATAAGCTTAGGAAGTTCTAACAAGGATGATAATTCATCGCTTTCACCTATTTCATTCATAAGCTCAATAGGATAAAAACTGTATATTTCTTTAACAATGTCAAGCTGCATTCTTTCTGCATCATCAAGCTTCAAAGGCTTTTGTTCATAAGAGTATTTGCTCAAAAGCAATTTTACAAAATTAATGATATTAGCATCCAATGAAATGTACCCATTTCGAGCTGTTCTTCCCGTAGGATTACTATGACTTCCCGCTTTGGTAGGGTGGAACAGTTTACAAATCATATCACCTTTCACGGTATTTACAATACCTATAGTAGATAATAATTTGCAAGTATAATATTCCCACTCGTACACAGCATTTACATAGGTGTGCTCATCAGATTTATACATCAAAGCGATTTCTTCGTTGGACTTTTGTCTTAGTTCTAAAATCTGATTTACTAAATCTTCATATTTAGAATCATCCATTGAATTAACAAAGGCAACAATTAAAGCATATTCGTAATTATAAAGTCGATGCTCAATTCTTTCATCAAGAAGGAGTTTGAATATCAATCTGAAGGGATATAACTGAAACTCTTTATCTGTACCGCTTGCAGGATGTTGAAATTGGATAGCAAACAACATTGTTGTAAAAATTTTAGTAAGTTTACCCTCGTCGCCTATATGCTTAAGAAACAGGTTGCCCAACGGGCTAAACATAAACTTTTTACCATCAGTATTATCCTCGTAACCGAACATAAAATATTCTAAAGTATTAATTCTATGATTTATAGAATCTAATGGTTTAGCTTTAGGGTTTCTTGTTTTATAAAGGTTCAACGCAGCAAGTCTCTCTTGCATTCTTTCACGTTCGATGTTGGATATATCTGTCTTGCAACTATTTTTTACATCAAGAGCAACTGCCTTAATAAGCTCATAATTTGATGTATGCTTATATAATATCCATTTGTTTCTTTCAACCATTATAGGCATTTTTACACCTGCTCTCCAATTTTTTCAATAACCTTCATCATAAGTTTTGGGGGGATTGATTCGCCAATAACCGTTCTGATAAATGTGTCTGTTGATCCTCTTGGGAAGTCAACTGTTTCCGGTATAGATGAGACAATAAAAGTCTCTAACAGTGTTAAAACACGTGCATCCGAATATGTGCCATCAGACAACAATCTTCCAGGATGAACATTGTTGTGTGAACTCATACTGCCGCTAAAGGTTGTTCTTGTGGGACAAGGTTGGTCCCACTGCATACGTTTAAAGGTGTTGTGAAAGCCTTTAATTCGTGTACCATCCTCTTTTTTAGGATAATAAACTTCATTTGCAATGGCACTCTTTCCTGTAGGCGTATGTTTTAATGCTAGAACACTTCTATCGTTATGCTCCTTAGCAAAGTGCCAAGGTATATCTGATGTTTCCCCTGATTCTAAAGACGGCAAATGACCAATTGCTTCCTGTAAAGTGATCTCGGCCTCCGCAGTGGGCCACGCCCAATTCAAACCATGTTTATAAAGTTTAATTATTGCTCGTGGTCTAGATTGACAAATACCATAATCTTTGGCATTTAATACGCGAGCTTCAATTACATACTTATTTGAATATCTCTTATTTAAAATTTCTTCAAGTTTATAATACTCTTCTTCATAAGGGAAATACATATCCAAAAATGTTGGCACATTTTCAATGAGGATATAATCAAAATCACAATTATCAATTACTTCTAAAGCAGAAAGAATTAAGAAATTTCGTTTATCCTTTTCGTAATGAATCTGCTTTTTGTTTTTTCCTAAAGTACTTAAGCCCTGACAAGGCGGTGTTGCAATAAGCATTTTTGCACCGTGTTTTTTTGCTGCAGCCACCAAATATTCTTTAGTTTCATCTAAAGTTATATCACCGCAGTACATATCTGTATCAGGATAAAAATGTTTATAGCATTCTGCACGTTTTGGCAACAGTTCGTTAGCTGCAACAACATCAATATTTGTATTATTGAGTAACAATTCGCCTATGCCGGCACTTGAAAATAATGAAATAGCTTTAATTTTACTCATACTACAATACCTCTTACTATTTCTTTGAGCATTAATGGTGGAATTGATTCTCCAATACATTGTCTGATTAGCAATTCAGGTGTATCATCAGGAATATTCCAATCCGCAGGAAGTGAATTTAATAACATAAGTTCTAACGGTGTTAAAACACGAGCATCTGAATAAGTACCATCAGGCAACAATCTCCCGGGATGAACATTTCTTTGTGATGCGATGCAATCATTTCTGATTGTAATAGTTGGAGCAGGAGAATCCCATCTGATTCTACGATACGATGACTCATATCCTTTTACTCGAGTTCCATCTTTCTTTTGTGGATAATATACAGGATTAGAAAAAGCTGATTTTCCTGTAGGTGTATGCTTCATCCATAAAATATTATCTTTAGAGTGATTGCGAGCAAAATGCCATTTTATATCTGATGTTTCACCCGCCTCCAACGTTGGCAAGTGCCCAATGGCTTCTCGCACTGTTATTTTTTCTTTTTTAGAAGGCCATTGCCAAACAGTTCCGTTTCGATTCATTTTAATAATAGCTCTTAATCGTGTTTGAGGAACACCATAGTCAGATGCATCAACAACCATACTATCAATTTCATATTCATTACCGAATTCATATTGTAAAATTTCTAAAACAGTCCTGTATGCTTCGGCATATTTTAACTTTAACTTTAAAAGTGCAGGAACATTTTCAACAAGAACATATGTGGGATTAGTTGTTTTTATTGCCTTAACTACATATGTAATTAAATAGTTTCGTTCATCTGCTTCCATCGTTTTTTGATTACGATTTTTTCCTGCAACGCTCATTCCTTGACAAGGAGGTGATGCTAAAAGAAAGTCAATTTCTTTCGGACAAGAAGAAATGATTTCAGAAAAAACGTCATCCTTTGTTATATCACCACATATAACTGTAGTTTCGGGATTAATAGCACGATACAAATCTGCTCGTTTTTCCAATAATTCGTTTGCGACTTTTATATCTATACCAACATCTTTAAAATATGTCTCACCGATACCTGCACTAGCAAACAAAGATATGCCTGTTAATCTTCTTTTAATCATAATATCACATCCATTACATCGCCGATATTACAGTTTAATGCAATACAAATTTTCAGCATTACATCCATTGATACAGGCTCATTGTTGTTTAATTTTGACATAGTAGTTGAACCGATGCCTGTGGCATCTTTAAGATCTTTCTTTTTCATGCCTAAATCTATTAGTTTTTTCCAAAGTTTATTATAAGAAATCACTTATTACACCTCAAAAATCAAAATCACCGATATTTCATCCTAAAATACCGATATATCGGTGTTTTTATTATATAGCTTTTGCTATATAATTGCAAGTGGTTTTAATAAATTCATAAAAAGAAAGGGCGGCAGAGAGTTGTTAATCTCCCTGCCACCCTTATTCGCAATTTAATTAAACACCTTTCACTATATACGAAAGACGTTTATCAAATCATCTAATCAGTATTCATTATACCTTTAATTCCAAAAATCTTCATTACTTATCTATATATATTTTGGAAGTATTCATCTATTAGTTCTTCATGTTTAAAGTAACACTTAAGCACAAATATCAAAAAAGGCACCTCTTCTTCAACCACCACATCCTTATTAGAATCGCTATTAAATATACTAACCTTGCGTACAATATTATAATCAAAAGGAATCATTGAATTGTCAATTTTAAATGATTTTAACCTTGTGTGTTTTGTTCCTTTAATATCCGAATTGGTTTTTCTACTGACATACTCTTTTTTATCATAAAAAACAAACTCGTGATCAATATGCGATATAACAATCGTGCCATTTGCTTTTCGATATTGAAGATGTATAACTTGAGTTACTATGCTATCAGTCGTTCTTACATCGGATTTACAAAGTTCTTCAAATGTAATATCAGTTTCTGTGATTTTAATCCATATCGCATCGTCATATTCCTTCGAATAAAGTTTTGTGATAGGTACAGAAGTAAGGGTGTTGATCGAAAACAATTTTCCAAACTCTTTGGCTTCCATCAATGTTTGCAGATCGTATCTTCCATCATAAATTTTAGATTTTAAGTTCGAAACACGCACGGCTAAGTTTCCTAAAATCCCCATATCTTTTAATATACTTATTGCTAACAATAATTCCCTCGGAATATTGGAAGTGAACATTGTCTTATCAATTCTTTTATCATACACTCGTGGTGCATCAATAGGCATCAACTCGCACTCTTTCACAACATCTATCATATTGTATTTGTACAAAGAAGACTCTTTTGAACAATATTGCGCATATAAATTCTTTAAATTATTGCAATCAGAATTGTAAACTGAAGAAATTCTTTTGCAATAATTCAAATACCCATAGTACACAATGCAAAACCCCATAATAGTGTCAGCATCAACAGTTAGTCCAATTCCCTTCATATTTGCCTCAAAATATTCTTCCAGCCATTGCATAGGACGATCTCCGGTTAGTATTGTGTGTTGTTTGAGATATGATTCGTACTTCATTTCGTCCATAATGTCAAGTGAATGTTGTCTCTCATATTTTTGAATTTGACTATCTATTTCAGGTAACACGGTATCAATCATATCTTGAACAGAATAATCACACCCGATAATTTGTAAAAGTTCGTGATCATTTTCTTTATATTTACCAATAATAGGGCCTAATTGATACATACAATACCTTTGGATATTCCAATCTGAATTGTTCTTGGGATCAGCTCTATCCCAATCAATATAGATAGAAAACAATTTCTCATAGAATTGTTCCAATTCATTTTGACTCATTTCCATTATTCCTCAACATTTTCATTCATCATTCAGTAGCTGTATTATATCACAACCACCTCAAGATAACAATAGCGGCAGGTATTTCTTCCTGCCGCCATGCTTCGGTTAACTATAAATAATCTCGTGGTTTACGATTTCTGTGGCTCTGCTACGGATGTTATTCATCTGAGCAACCCACGCCATCTGATTTTCCTCTTGCAATTTCTCTGTAACACCTTCAGCCTCTTTCATCTGATTAACAAGAGTATCAAACATATCTCGTGCCTGGTTTTCGACCTCGGCACAGTGCTGATATAGTTTACCTTGAGTAAGTAGTGTTGTGAATAATATTTTCTTGTGTTTAAGCAGGTAATCCTTATGTAGCATACCCCATTTACCGAGAGTGATATTTGCTTCTTCAGGTGGGAGTGTAAGATTAGGTATCATATAATCATTGACTTGTCTGTATGTAATATTTTTCATAATTGCATTATCCTTTCATGTTCTTAACAAATGTGTCGTATATAAAACTTGCACCTAGCCTGAAGCCTGATATAAAGCTGTCAGCATTACTTGTAGTTGAAAATTCAACATAAGCATTTACATAACTAAGAAACATTTCTTTTGCTTCACCGGTCAGTCTTGTCGCAAGTTGCTCTTCTTTCTCGGCAAGATTACTCAGTTTCTTTTTAAGTTTAGGTGTTAATTCGGAATTGACCTCTTGTGGCTCAAGGTTGCCATAGTAGAAATCCTCAATGATATTTGACATTATGTACCTCCATAAGTTTCTCTATTAAGCAACAGCAGGAGTGCAGAATACTATGTTTGAAGCCGGTTTAACTTATATTTTGAGTAAATCCCTTATGAACACTCGCACCAAAAATAGAGAAATCACTTTTGTGGTTTCTCTATTTTTTATGTCTAAATATGATGAGGGACTTAGGCTTTTATTTTTTCACTATTAACTTTTCACTATTCACTAAAAAACGATTTTTACGGACACACGTACTACTAAAGCACTTCGAAAGAAGGCTTTTCTTTTTTATGTTGCAATTTATTATCTTTTTGTGATATACTAAAAATGCCAAACAAACTGAATAAACAGACACTGTGGGGATATTTTATCTTTTTTAGGATAATTATGCCTTTATTGAGTCATAGTATTAATGAATTTGTCAAAAACGCAGATTCCACTAAATATTATGGCTTGGATTGTTATCCCCATTCTGTTTAAGTTTGTTTGGCGACTATCGGGGTTTGCGTTTTTAGTGCGTTTGCTTCGGTAGGCGCACTTTTTTATTTTGCAGAGAATATAAAGTGCATCAACTCGTGCGATGTTCATAGTATATCTGCAAAAATATATAAATTTTGAAAGAAGGAATAAAAATGGGCTTTTTTTCTCCTAAAGTTAAATGCGATGTATGCGGTAGAGATGTAGGTTTAAATCGTTACAAAATTAAAAAGGATAATGCTTGGTGCTGTCCGGATTGTTTGAAAAAAGCACAAAATGGGGCAAATGGGAAAAGAATAGTTAATGTAATGACTATTACTGTTGAAGAATTAAAAAAGTTGGTTGCTGACCCTGAAGCAATGGGACAGGAAAAAATGTTCAAGGATCCTGAAGCTTATGCAGCAGAGCAGGAGAAAATAAGAAAAACAGAAACAAGAAAGCGTTGTGAGGTTTGTGGTCATATTTTTTGTTATACTCAATCCGATGTTAATGAAAACAAAAGCAATGCAAAAATAGCAGCACTTTCAAGTGTAGGTTCCATTGCAGGTGCATTATCTGGAAATTATATTGCTTCTGCTGTAAACAACCAAAATGCAAATAGAGGAATTGATAAAATAAAAGATTTCAATAGATGTCCAAACTGCAATTCAACCAATCTTACTATAATTTCTGATAAAGATTTTGAAGCTATGAAATTTCAAGGTGCCCAAAGTAGTATTTCGTCCGCAGATGAACTCAAAAAATTTAAAGAGCTTCTTGATATGGGGACAATCTCTCAGGAAGAATTCGACGAAAAGAAAAAACAATTACTTGGATTATAATAATCCCTTATGAACACCAGCACCAAAAAAAGAGTTCACATCTGTGTGAACTCTTTTTTTTGCTTGTCAGTTATCTTTGTATTTGATTTTTTTAATTTCTTAATTTATAATATAAACGAAAAAATAAGCGAAGAGAGGAAAGCATTGTGGTAACATTCATTCAAAGAATCATTGGTTTTTTCACAGCACTTATTACACTTATTTCAGGCTTCTTAGGTACGGGGCAGCTTTGTGACAGAAAGGTTGATAATTTCAGGGTTACAACCTACATAAGAGGCGACTCCATAATGTATTGGGGCGGTGAATTGCATAATGAGGATTTTGACATCATCACCGATGCCATCATTTTCGAATGTGCCTCCTTTAACAGCAAAGGCGAGGTAGAATATGACGAAGAAAAAATGGAAACGGTTCTCGGTAAAGTGAAAGAGGCAATCGGTGAAAGAGATGTGCACCTCACATTAAACCTCCTCGGACCATGGGGTATCACAGATTCTGATGTGTGGGAAGAGCAGATGGAAGCACAGAGCGAAGAGCACAACAAGGCTTTTCAAAGCGGTGTTTTAGAGGATAATATTGTTGCTGTTCTTGATAAATATGATTTTGACGGTGTTCATTTTGACTATGAATATCCCATCTCTCTTAAAGCATGGCATTACTACAACAGCTTTCTTGTTTCTCTTGATAAAAAGCTCGGTGACAAATATACTCTTGGCGTTGCAGGAAACGATTGGAACATAAAATTTACAAATGCTGCTATTGAGGCTATTGACACCTTTGAGGTTATGACCTACGATTTTGTTGACAGTGAAGGCAGACACGCCACCTATGAGGGTACTGTTGAACTTATAAATAAAATCGGACTTCGCGGTATGCCTGTAGAAAAAGTCAATGTCGGTATTCCTTTTTATTCAAGACCTACGGATATGTCAGCCTATTGGTATGGTTATAACGGTTGTTATGGCAGTATAGATGAAAACGGTTGGTATCATTGCGACGAAACAAATAAAGATTTCTGGTTCAATACTCCTTCCGTTGTCAGCAAAAAAACAGACTACGCTATTAAAAATGGTTTTGGCGGTGTAATGATATGGCACTATAATTGCGACCTGCCTTCTACACACGAGGATTCACTTTTGAAAGCGATTGGAACTGCCATCAATAGCAATTATTAAAACTGGAGGTTTTATTTATGAAGAAATTTTTATCCCTATTTTTATCTTTTACTATACTTTTATGTGCATTGTCCGTACCTGCATTTGCTTGTAGTAAGGATGATACCTACGACGATTGTCTTCCTGAATTGCAGGAGCAATTTGTGTATGGTGAAGGACCGGAAACAGACGGTTTCACCATTGATTACAGATATTTTTCACCCGTTGAAGATGGTGACACAACAAAATATCCACTTGTTATCTGGCTTCACGGTATGGGTGATGGTGCAGAAGAAGGTTTGCAAGTAACAAAAAGCGATATTGCATTCTGGACATCCGATGAATTCCAAGCTCGTTTCAAGGATAGTGAGGGTGCATTCATTTTTGCTCCCCGTTCACTTGAAGAAGAAGGTATTTATTGGACAGATTCACTTATTTATCCACTTCGTGCAACCATCGACGATTTCATTGCTAAAAACAAGGACAACATTGATTTAAGCCGTATTTATATCGGTGGATATTCAATGGGCGGTAAAATGACACTTAAAATGGCAGTTGCTTATCCTGAATTGTTCGCAGCAATTTTCCCAATTTGTCCTGCATGGACACCATCAACAGATGCATTAGACCTTATTGCAGATATTCCTGTATGGCTTACAAGTGGTAAGCTTGACCCACTTGTTAACTATTTCTTCTCTGTTAAACCTTTGTGGAATAGTATTACTGCTACAAACAACGCCCCTGCCAACTGTCGTTTCTCATCACTTACATTTGTGAAATATCCAAGCGGAAATGCAACTTCAAGCTCACATCATTCATGGTTTGCAGTTAACCACGACATGTTCAGTTCAACAAATGGTGATTATCCTTATATGAACACTGTTGACGGTCTTGGCAACAAAGTAACTCTTACATATCCTGACGGAATGATTTCTTGGCTTTCATCATATACAAGCGAATATGATGGTGCTTCTGCAACGGACAGCGGAAACGAAGAAGCACAACAAAGTGGCGAAGGAATATTTGCAGTTATCCTTTCAGTATTTGACAAAATACTTGTGGCATTCTAATTAAAGCAAAAAAGTCTGTGATTTCTCACAGACTTTTTTATATCTTTTCTCCTGTTGTGGCTTTTACAATATCTTTAAAAATTGCACGGTGGGAGGATGAAATATATTTGTCAATATGGAGTGAGCCAAAATACCATTTTCTAAACTTGCAGTCATTTGACAGTTCCTCAAAATACGCATTAAGAGGGCTGACACGGAATTCGTTAGGGTCGTTAAGATTTAAGAAATTCTTAACCTTGAGTGGTGGCTCGTGAGTGACGATAATATCAATATCATATCCTGCAACCTCAAGGTTTTCAGCACCCTCCAAAAGTTCTTCCTGTGTTGGGATTTCATCCTTTGACCAAGCATTTACATCCTTACGGATATCAACATCCGCACTTTCGCCTCCACCCATTGTGAAGATTTTTCTTCCCTCAATTTCATAGACCTGACCTCGCATAAGATGATAAACATTACCAAAAATCTTATGTACCTTGCCACCATTCCATTGACTTATCTCGTAGTTATTCAAAATGTCAAAATTTTCGTGTGTTCCGTCCACGAAACAAACATTATATTTTCTCTTGCCAAGGGACATAAGGTAATTCTGCTCCGCATTACTGTTGTCCCACAAAAAGCCGAAATCACCACAAACTATAAGAGTATCTCCCTCATTCAGAAATCTCAACTTGAATGGGGAAAGCCTTTTTTTATCGCCATGCATATCTCCGGTAACATAAATCATCTAAATCTTCGTTCCTTTTGCAAATTTTTTCTTTTCTGTATTGGATATTGTTTCTATTTGTGTTATACTTTATTATGTATATTTATTATATACTTTTGGAAAGATTTTTCAAGTAGGTGATTTTGTGAAAAAATTCTTCTCGGTAATTCTTGTTGCCGTTATTATACTTTCATCACTATCAATAGGAGCAACTGCATCCTTTAACTCCCTTATGGAAACAGAGTCTGACATTGTTCTGTTGATAAACACTGATACCGAAACAGTTATTCTTGATAAAAATGCAGACAAACGCTCTGCTCCGGCATCTCTTACAAAAATTGTTACTTGTATGTTAGTTTTGGAAAACTGCACGGATTTATCCACAATGGTAACATGTAAAAGAGAAAGTCTTAACGGACTTTATGAGCAAAATGCTGCTACTGCAGGAATTCTTGCAGGTGAAACCCTTTCAATTAAAGACTTGCTTTATTGTCTTATGCTTCCGTCTGCCGCTGATGCTGCCAATATTCTTGCAGATTATGTTGGAAACGGAATTGATAATTTTGTTGTAATGATGAATGAGTTTGTTGCAAAGCTTGGTTGCGAAAACACAAAATTCTATAATGCTCACGGTCTTGATACAGACCCCAATGCTTACACAACTGCAAATGACCTTTACAAAATCACAAAATACGCTTTGCAAAACCCTATTTTTAAGGAAATCACAAGTACATCAAGATATGACATCGCTCCTACTAACAAGTATTCCTATACAAGATATCTTCACAACACAAACAAAATGATGAATCCGGGAATTCCTGACTACTATTGCTCTGCTGTTACAGGTGTTAAAACCGGTACAACTGACGCAGCAGGTCGTTGCGTTATTACAACTGCATCCCGTGACGGATACAATTATCTCCTTATAGTTATGGGTGCTCCACAATATGATATAGATAATGACGGTGTTGAAGAAAACGTTGCTTTTACTGAAAGCAAGAAAATATATAACTGGGCATTTGACAATATTGAGCTTACAAAGGTAACTGACAAAACTGATGTTGTAACTGTTGTTGATGTTGAATACAACAGCAAGGTTGACCATTTAAGATTAGTACCCGCAGAAGAAATTTCAGCGCTTGTACCATTAGGCACAAAATCAGGCAGTCTTGTTACACGCCCTGTTGAAGGTGAAACCCCAAAGGTTGTAAAAGCACCAATCAAGAAGGGTGAGGTTATCGGCAAGGCAGAGGTGCTTTACGGAAATGATATTGTTGCAACTGTTGACCTTGTTGCGGCAGAAGATATTGACCTTAACATCTTCCTTCTCATTATCGGCATTATTAAAAATATACTTTCATCAACTATTGTTAAAGTACTGTTGATAATTTTTGTAATCCTTGTAGCAATCTACATTTTGCTTATAATTCGCAGAAATAAAATCAGAGCAAAACGAAAGAAAATCAGAATGATAAAGGGTTGATTTTATGAAACTTTCTTTAATAATTCCTTGCTATAACGAGCAGGATAATATTTTTCCTTTTTTCAAGGAAACCGTAACAGCCTTTCAGGAAATGCCAAAAGATGTTAAATCCTTTGAGTTCATCTTTATAAACGACGGTAGTACAGACTCTACAAGCCAAAGGCTGAAAGAGCTTCACTCGTCATACCCAAACTATGTTTCCGTTGTTGAATTTTCTCGTAATTTCGGCAAAGAGGCCGCTATGTATGCCGGACTCCGTCACTCAACAGGTGATTTTATAACAATTATTGATGCCGACCTTCAACAACGCCCGGAAATTGTTGTTGAAATGGTTAATCATCTCCTTGAAAATGAAGATTGTGATATGGTTGCTGCTTATCAGGACCAACGACGCGAAAGCAAATTTATGTCGTTTATGAAAAAATGCTTCTACAAATGCATTAACAAGACAAGTGATATTGAATTCTTCCAAGGTGCAAGTGATTTCAGAACTTTCCGACAGAATGTTAAGGACTCCATTCTTAATTTACCCGAATACTATCGTTTTTCAAAGGGTATTTTTGCGTGGATTGGTTTTAACACTTACTATCTTCCATATATGGCAGAGGAAAGACATTCAGGCGAATCAAAGTGGTCATTCTTCAAATTCGTTAAATATGCCCTTGACGGTATTATTGCCTTTACCACTTTGCCTTTGAAGGTTGCAACGGGAGCAGGATTTTTCACATTCCTTGCATCAATACTTTATATGTTTGTTGTAATTATTCAAAAAATCTTCTTTGGTGTGGATGTACCCGGATATGCAACCATCGTTGTTCTTATCCTTTTCCTTGGCGGATTACAGCTCTTGCTTTTAGGCGTTGTGGGAGAATATCTGGCACGCACCTATATTCAAGGTAAGAACCGTCCTATTTACATTGAAAAAAATGTATTGAAAGCAAAGGACAAGATAATTTATGATGACGAAAATTATAAATCTTTATAAAAAGCATAAGGAAATCATTAACTACATCATCGTGGGTGGACTTACCACTCTTGTGAGTATGGCTATTTTTTATGGCAGTACACTCACCTTCTTGGACGGAAATGATGCAGTACAGTTGCAATTTGCAAATGTTATTTCCTGGATTGGTGCGGTCTTTTTTTCCTATGTTGCAAACAGAGTTTTTGTCTTTGAGAGTAAAAGCCCAAAAATATTTAAGGAATTTGTGTCCTTTGTTTCATCAAGGATATTAACACTTCTTTTAGATATGGGAACAATGTTTGTTCTTGCAACACTTTTGCATATTAATTATAACTTTTCAAAAATCGTTGCTATGGTGTTAGTCACAGTGGGGAATTATGTGATAAGCAAGATTTTTGTTTTTAAAAAGGAAAAATAAAATAGGGGGATATTTATGAATAACGCTATCGAAAGAGCAGGAAGCCCAAGAGAAGTCGGTGTATCTTCAAAGGTTGTCAACGAGTTTTTAACCGATGCTCAAAAAATGGGATACGAATTCCATAGTCTTATGGTGATTCGTCACGGCAAGGTGGCTGTTGAATGGTACAACGAGCCTTACAACAAGGATACGCCACAGGCAGTTTATTCCGTCAGCAAGTCTTTTACATCAACTGCTATCGGTTTCGCAATCAGCGAAGAGCTTATATCTCTTGACACAAAGCTTGTAGATATTTTTCCTGATTATCCACCTAAAAAGGCAGATGCACGTTTTGACAAATTGACTGTTAAAAATCTTTTAAGAATGTCATCGGGTAAACAACCCAGCTTTCTTTCCGATAAAAGCAAGGTTGATTGGATTGAGGACTATATAAATGCACCTTGGGTATTTGAACCGGGTGAAAAATTCCTTTATATCAACGAGAATATCTTTATGCTCTCTGCAATAATCAATCGTGTTACCGGAATGAGCATGAGAGAGTATTTAAGACCTCGACTTTTTGAACCACTCGGAATTGATTTCCCTTTCTGGGAAACTGACCGAAATGGTATTGAAGCAGGTGGTTGGGGACTTTATCTCAAAACAGAAGATATCGCAAAACTCACTCTTTGCTATCAGCAGAAAGGCAAATACAATGGTGTTCAGGTTATTCCTGAGGAATGGACTATTGAAGCTACTAAAAAGCAAATTGACAATGAGCAAAATCGTCCCGGCACAGATGCATCCTTCGGTTATGGTTATTGTTTCTGGAAAAACAGCATTGATGAGGACTCATTCCGTGCAGATGGTATGTTTTCACAGTTTGGTATCGGTATTCCACAGTATGATGCAACTGTTGTTGTTACATCTGCTGTCACCGACGAAACAGGTTGTCTTGATTATCTCTTCAAATACTTCCCAAGAGCATTTGAAGAAACCGACGAAGAAGATGTGACCATTGAAAACACTTGCGTTGAGCCACTTTTTGAAAGTGACCGAGCTGAAATGGAAAAAATTATCCGTGACAGATATATTAAATTCCGTAAAAAGTTTATGCTTAACCTTACGGGATTTCAGGTGAGTGTTTTGCCTATGGCTGTTACATATATGCTTACGGACAAGCCCGGTAATATTGATATGGTTAAGTTCAATTTCCAAGACAAAGAATGTTCAATGGAATGGACGGAAGGCAAGGAAACTAATACAATTATACTTGGTCTTGACGGAAGATATCGTTACTCTGAAATCACCCTTGGTAAAATCAAGTTCACCGTTTGTGGTAATGCATTCTGGCTTGATGACGAAAGTCTTTTGGTTACAATCCGTCCTATTCAAACCGTTGCAAAGCGTTCATTAATTTTTGAATTTAAGCCAAAGGACAAAGTTGTTATGATTCCTTCAAGCTCACCGTCAGGTGGCGAAATTCTCAACAACCTTGTAGGCTTCTTTGAGCAGATGATTACAAACAAAATTCTTCTCGGAGCATTCTTAAAGGTTCTTTCCTTCGGTCCAAAAATCCTTGAGCCAAAACACTACGGAAAATTTATAGATAAACAGAAGTAAAAAACAATCCCTACGGAAAATACTCCGTAGGGAATTTTTTATAAATTATCAATTATAGCAATATGGTCCATATAGAACTTTCGGGTTTCTTCGGTATTTCCTTTCATTCCAATAGGTGTTCCGTGGTCACCTGTAAGAGTTGGGAATACATACCATTGTCCTGATTTTAGTTTTGTTTCCTCTGCACTATAATCAACACGTGCATCGTTTGTAGGATACTGTGCAGAAATTACATTTACAAGACCGTCATTTGGAAGCCAAGCATCATCAATTATCACTTGAGCATCTGCTCTTTTGTTGGTGTATGCCCCTATCATTCCTGCAGGTACCATAAGCACACCCATAGTGTCCTTGGTTGGTACGTGAGTTCCAAATATAAGTGTTTCTGTGGTAGTACAATACGAATAAGAGAAGTAATAAACTGACTCAACAATTTTTATCTTGCTATTAAGTTCTATTGCTCCGTGTGGCGATAAATCATAAAATGCATTATCTTTACCGTTACCGAAAGCACTGCTGACAAGCACACTTGTGTTATGATTTTCAGAACTGATGCCAAAATGCTCTAATTGGAAATCCAAGAGTTCCACATTGGAAATACTTCCAATACCATTTGTTGTATATAAAAGGCTTAGTGCCAACTCAATTAGATTTCCTTCGTCAAGACAATAGAAAAGCGTTGAGCCATTATGGGGAGAAGCCAATGTTGTTACACTATTCACATAATTCCCCTTACCACCTTCAAAAAGTGGTGAACAGTCATCGGGACTTGCTTGTTTCTCTGCCTCGCTACCATATTCAAGTAAGCTTGTAAGAAGTCTTATTGTGTTGCCACCGAAGGAGTGACCGATAAGATTTATTTTTGCTTTTTTATCCCATTTTTCAACCAATGGTTCTGTATATGTTCTGCCAAATCTTGCGTGTCCGTGCTCCTTACTGTGAGCCTCGCCATAGTCAACCTTTGTGCCTGTAAGTTGTGCATAAAGCTCACACGCCCTATCCCAGGCACTTGAAAATGGCCCAACTGTCACTTCAACGACCTGAACATCCTGAGTACGAAGATATGCTGAAATGCTTCCCGACGACGAGCCCCAATAAGACGCAACATCATTCATAGGTGCATTTTCACCCCATCCACCCATTCCGTGAACAAGAACATAGGTGTATTCTACATCTTCAACCAAATCAGTAATAGGATTTTTATCCCTGCCTGAAAGTGCAAACGCCATAATACCAATCAGCAGACAAACTGTCACAGCAATAGACACAAGCGTTTTCCAGTTGGGTAACTTAAAGGTTTCCCTGTCTTTTTCATCTCTCTGTTCAGTTATGGGTGCAGTTGCAGGTTCGGCATTCTCTAAAAATGCATTTTTATTGTAAACCACTCCACCTGTACTGAGTTCCGATTTATTACTTTCCCCTGTAAGAAGAAAGTCGGCAGTAACTCCAAATATTCTGCTCATAGAAATAGCCTTATCCGTATCAGGAATTGAAACACCCATTTCCCACTCGGAAACAGACTGTACAGAAACACCAAGTTGTTCTGCTAACTCGTCAGGAGTAATTCCTTTGCTTTTTCTCAATTCGGTTATTCTTTCGCCGATAGTCATTGTTTGCACCTCCCCATCTACTTAATTTTATTCCTTATTTTTTAGGTGCCATTCGTTTTTTTGCAGTAAATTCAAGAGTATCAATACGGATAATGCTTACAACGGTTGTAAGTTTATCTTCAAATGTGAAATCCTTATTCACCTGAGTTTTCATAAGTGTTGACAATGCAGATTTCTTTTCTTCCACATCTTCAACAAGTGTTGCAATACCCCTACCCATAATTGAAGCATAGGTAATACCATATCTACAAGCAACATCACCCTCAAAAGGTGTAATGTCACAGCACATCTCAAAGAAAACCTTTGGATTTTTCTTTAAAACATCAATTTTTCTGCCTCGTCTTGCACCGTGAAGATAGAGTGTGAGTTTTCCGTCTTCAAGAGTGTAGCCGTAATTCATCGGCACAACATAGGGCTCGTCACCATCTATCATACCAATGTGAACAACCTTTGATTTTTCAAGAACATCAATAATTTCATTTATATCTGTAACCTGTTGCTCTCTGCGAGTCATTCCATTCATACTAACACTCCCTTAAAAAAGACTGAATAAAAGTTTAATATAACTTACCAACATTTTAAGAAGTTCAACAACAAAAGTGATTCCGTGTTGCTCTGCAGTTGAACCAATATCCGTTGGCAAATCAACATAATCATCATTTGTCGGTTCTCTGTCAGTTTTCTTTATAGCATAACTGTCAATAATGGTCTTTTCGCCTGTTTCGTCATCAACCATATATGCCTTATATACAAAATGATTACTGTCAAGACTAACCGTTGCGAACACACCACCATCTTTTGTATCCCTTGAAAGAGCAGAGTTTTCAAGAATTGGTGGAATTGCATCTTCATTAACCCCATAACGCTTTGTACCTGCTGTTGATGGGAGAATATGAGTTGTGCCGTCAGGATTTACTGCAAAGGTGGTGCTTTCACCATTCCAGAATTCTGTAATTGTTTCTGCTTCTTGTACTTTCTCACCCTTAACAGGCTCTGTTCTCATATACATATGGTCGTGACCTGCAAAAACCACATCAATACCCAATTCATCAATTACAGGAAGAAGAAGGTTTCTCATAATAATTGTGTCAGGTTTATTTATATTCTTACCTGCCGAATATAATGCACGATGCATAAGCACTATTTTCCACTGTGCATCAGACGCATTCATATCATTTTTAAGCCAGTTAATTTGTGAAGCAGACATAGGGTACATATCATTTGAGTTAAGCACTGCAAAATGAGCATCACCCCAGTCAAATGAGTAATAACATCCGGTTACTGTTGCACTTTCATCTGCTGCACCAATATTAAACATATTGTTAAACTTGAACCATTGAAGATTTCCCTCGTGATTTCCTGCAACGGGAACAAGCGTTGTATTCATATTTATAAATGAGAAATTTCTGAAATAACTATCCCACTCTTCATTTGTACAGTCGTTTACAAAGTCCCCGAGACCAACTGCAAACTCATAGTTTGGCATCGTGTGAACTGCAGCCTGTAAAACCTTTGCAGCTTGTTGAAAGTTTTCCTCACTACTTGCTTGAACATCAGCAAAAACAATGAAATTAGCCTCATCCTTTGTATTGCTTGGTGTTGTGAAATAACCGATATCACTCCAAACACCTGTTTTACTGTCACCAACTCGATACTGATATCTTGTATCTGGCGAAAGAGTATCTACAACAACTTTATGTACATATTTTTCCATTGACCAATAGCTTATACCGCTGACAACCTGTGCTTTTGTAAGGTCATCACCGATTTTAGCCACCTGAACATCAGTACCTGCTTTTTCATCGGTGTACCAACAAAAACCTCTGCTTGTTGCAGAGTCCCCATTAATGGTAACACTTACCCTTGATACTTCTCCTGCTACGGTAGCACTTGCCATAATGGGTAAGGTCATATATAACACAAGAATAATTGAAATTATTTTTACAAATGTTTTTTTCATAATATTCTCTCCTTATTTTTTGCTTTATTGCAATTAGTGAGTAAGCAATAATGTTAAAACGAATAAAAGTGCTATTATCCATGAACTTGCTTTGATTTTTTTGAAATCACCACAGAAAACACTGATAACAATGTATGATAAAAGTCCAAAAGCAATACCATAGGAGATATTGTATGTAAACGGCATTACTGCAAGAGTAAGGAAACCGGGAACAGCAGTTTTAAGGTCTGCCCAGTCAATATTCTTAACTGAACCAATCATAAGAACACCAACATATATAAGTGCTGCTGCAGTTGCACAACCCGGAACAAGCTGTGCAATAGGGCTTAAAAACATTGCGATAAAGAAGAAAACACCACAGAATACAGATGTAAGACCTGTTCTTCCTCCCGCAGCAACACCTGCATTGACTTCGCTAAATGTAGTAACTGTTGATGTACCACAAGCTGCACCTATGGATGTTGCAATAGCATCAGAAAGCATACCTTTATTCATATTAAGTGGTTCGCCCTTTTCATCAAGCAAATCAGCACGCTCGCAAGCAGCGTAAAGTGTACCTAATGTATCAAACATATCAACCATGCAGAATGCAAGTGCAGTTGTAATAATGGTCAAAACAAGATTTGCCCTACCGTGTTCTTCAATAAAGGCTGAGAAATCTAATCCATCAGTAAACACCTTAAATAAGGATTGTTCTTTGAATTCACCAAAGGCTTGAATAGGGCTAATAATATTTATATTAAGATTTTCATAAAAACCGTCAACTGTAAGGCCGAGAAGGTAATAAAGCCCCATACCACCAATAATACCAACAAGAACTGCACCTTTAAATTTCTTGTGACTCATAATAACAATAGCAAGAAATGTACAAAGAGTCACAACCATAGGCATAATATCGCCCCAGCTCTGTTTTAAAAGATTAAATGACGCTAAATCTACGCAAGTTGATGGGCTGTTTACAACTATTCCCGCATTTTGAAGTCCTAACAAAGCGATAAACAAACCGATTCCTGCAGGTATAGCACCTAATACCGTATCCGGCAAAGACTCAAAAATCTTCTTTCGAAGTCCTGTTACAGTAAGTAAAATGAAAACAAGTCCTTCACCAAATATAAGTACCAACGCATTTGCATAGGACAAGCCAAAGCCGATACAAACAGTATAAACAAAAAATGCGTTAAGCCCCATACCACTTGCCATTGCCAATGGCAAATTAGCAAGTAACCCTGCAACAATAGTACCAACCACAGCTGAAATAGCGGTTGCAATATAAATCGCACCGTAGGAAACACCAACAGGATTAGAACCGTCACCGAAGGGGTCTGCAAACATATTTGCGTTTACCATCAAAATATAAACCATAGCAAAAAATGTTGTCATTCCCGCAATAAATTCAGTCTTTACGGTTGTACCTCTCTCTTTGAGTTTGAAAAACTTGTCCATATTGCTTCCCCTTTTCCCTTATCAAATTATTTACAACAAATTACTGTTCAATGTCATACTTTTTTGACAACAAACCAAATGCTTCTTCTCTGGTAATCTTACCTGTATTACAGTCAATCATCACCTGAACATCCTTGTCCCTTAAATCATAGAAGGACCAAACGATAAACGCCAACAAACCACCTATGGCAGGAATAAGCATAAAGATTAACCAAAGCATATTGAGTGCATGTGGTGTTTGTGTTACTCCGCTTTGTTCAAGTTCTTGGAATGAACTGACTTCAACTACCTTCCATCCAACTGATTTAAGTCCAAGTATAAATAATCCTAATGCACTTGAAATTGAGCCTGTAAGTTTTGCCATAAAGGTCTGCACCGCAAAAGTTATACCCTTTGCTTCAGTACCTGTTTTAAATCGACCATATTCTGCACAGTCAGGCGTAAACATATACATTTCAAGACCAAGGACAGCCAAAGGAATTGAGCGAATTGTAAAGAGAACAATGTAAAGAGCAACATTTCCGTAGCCCAATGCCCATGTAAGTACGCTAAGCACAACATAGAGTAATAAGCAAACCTGATTTACCTTCATTTTATCGTACTTACGAATAATTTTTGGCAACCACAAAGCAATTAAAAGCTGTGGTACCGTTCCGATTGCTCCTACAAGCAACGAGAACAATGCGCTATTAAACAGATAATAAGAAACATAAAGAGTGAATGCGTTGCCTATGCTCAATGAATTATAGAAGAAAATACCTATGTAATAAATAAGTAAATATTTGTTTTTAAAGAGATATGAAAGCATTCGTTTTATTGTAAATGTTTCTTCACTCTCTGCGTGGTAACGCTCTTTGAGTTTAAAGGATGCAGGTGACATTAAAGCGAATGCGATTATGCAGATTATAAGTGTAATAGAACCATAGTTCATACCAACCTTTTCGCTAACAAGTACAGTTGCTAAAGTTGATGTGATACCAACACCCGCGTAAGTAGCAATACTCTTATATGACTGAATAGTGTTTCTTTCGTCGATGCTCTGGCTCATAGAAGTGAGAATTCCGAAAATTGGCACATCACACAAGGTATATGCAGTATCCCAAAGGATATACGCAACGGCAAACCAACCTAATTTTACTGCTTCTGACGAATTGGAAGGGATAATGAATGTTAATACGGTTGCAATCGGAATAAGAATTGTAGAAATTTTTATCCAAGGAAGATATTTTTTGCCACTCTTGAATTTAATCGTATCAAAAATAGCACCGAACAAGGTGTCATTAACCGCGTCCCATACTTTTACAACAAGCATAACGGTTGCTGACTTAATTGGGTCAATTCCCAAAAATAAAAGATATGTAGTCAAGCACACATTAAAAAGAGTGTAAATCATATTCTGGCCTGCAAAATATGAGTAATAACTCATTCTTTCAACCGGCTCTGTTGACCAGTCCTTGCCATTTACAAAAACTTTTTTAGTTAATGAAGAAAGTGACATATTTATTCCTCCTTGTTATTTTTTAATTATCAATGCAACTGATTCTGTATGACTTGTTTTTGGAAACATATCAACGGCTGTTACTTCTATTGTCTCGTAGCCCAGCCCTTTTAAAATTGCACAGTCCCTTGCCTGAGTTGACACATCACAAGAAACATAAACTATTTTCTTTGGTTTCATTTCTGCAGCATATTCGAGCACTTCCCTGTCGCAACCTTTTCGTGGTGGGTCAAGAATTACTGCGTCGGGTTCAATGTTCTGGTCTTTAAGAATTTTAACTGCGTCCTTTGCATCACCGCAATAGAATTCGCAATTTTCAATGTTGTTTCGTTTTGCGTTTTCCTTTGCATCTTCAATAGCTTCGGGAATAATCTCAACACCGATTATCTTTTTAACATCCCTTGCCATTGAAAGACCGATTGTACCCGCACCACAATAAAGGTCAAGAACTGTTTCGTCACCTTTTGCCCCCACATAGTCCAAGGCTTTTTTATATAACAATTCAGCACAATCGTGGTTGACTTGATAAAATGACAATGGCGAAAGACGGATTTTCACTCCACAAAGAACGTCTTCAATATATTCCTCGCCCCAAAGAGTATTACATTTATTTCCGAGAATTACATTTGTCTTTTCCGTATTTTCATTGATGACAACACTCTTAATTTCTTTAAATCGCATTAAATCGTCACAGAGCTCATCGCCATACGGTAAAACACTACCATTGATTACAAGACACACCATTATCTGCCCTGTTTTAAATGCTTTTCTTATGTAAATATGACGCACAAGCCCCGTATGGTTTATAGAGTCATAGGCAGTTATGCCAAATTCCCTCATCCAGTCCTTTACGGTTTCAACAATATCTGCAAATTCTTTTGGTTGTAAAGCACAATCGGAAGAATTTATTATTCTGTGGCTCTTTTGTGCATAAAAGCCTGCCACAATGTCCTTGTCCATTCCAACGGGATATTGTGCTTTATTTCTGTATCTTTCGGTTTCACAAGTGATAATATCTTTTACAGGTACATCAATATGTGCAAGACGAGTAAAAGCATCAACAACCTTTTGTGTCTTTAACTGTTTTTCTGCCTCATAGGAAATATGACGGAAAACACAACCACCACAGGAGCGAAAATGTTGACAATCCACTTTCACTCTGTCAGGAGAAGGCTTTATAATCTCCTTGATAATACCAATCGCATAGGTCTTTTTTGCCTTGATGATATGAGCGATAATTGTGTCACCCTTAGCCGCACCCGAAACGAATACAGCCTGACCATTATAATGACCAACACCGTTACCTTCAGCGGTATAGCCTTCAATATTCAGTTGTATATCCTGATTTTTCTGTAACGACATACAAACACCTTAAAGTTTTAATATAATTCCTGCTAATGCACCGACTAAAAGCCAGAATGCAGGATGTAATTTTTTTAATTTTTTAATAAACATAAGTGCAAAAAGCACAACTGATATTATAATTACGGGAATAGCAAAAGCACCATTCGTATAGAAAATCGGTTTGATAATTCCGAAAACTGCAAACAACACAAGTGCTGTAACTACGGGGCGAATACCCGAAAACGCACCTTTAACATACTGATTTTCCTTAAACGCTTTTAAGAAACCTGCAATAATAACAATTACAATAATTGATGGTGTAATAAGACCTAAAACAGCAATTATTCCACCAAGGATTCCACCAATCGCACCAAACTCAGTTAAACCTGCATTATAACCTGCATAGGTTGCCATATTTATACCGATTGGTCCGGGTGTGCTTTCTGCAACTGCAATCATAACTCCCAATTCTTCGGGATTAAACCATCCGTAATCACTTCTTGCTAAATCCTGCAAGAAAGGAATGGTAGCAGGTCCACCACCAACAGCAAAAAGTCCGATTTTAAAAAATTCTATAAACAAATACAAGAAGGTTATCATTTTGCTTTTACCCCCTTGATTTTACTACAAACAACACCAACAATTCCACCAAAAATAACGAGAAGAATAGGTGTTATATCAAATACAAAACAAGCGACAAGCCCAATTATGAAAAGTACAACGGAAATTACATTCACAAGGCTTTTTTTTGCAAGTGTAATTACTGTATGAGAAAGTAATGCACAAACAACTGCATTAATTCCCGTTAGTGCTGATGCTACAACAGGATAATCCATAAAAGTTTGCAAAACAGAAGCCACAATAGTAATGATTATAATTGACGGAGCCACCATTCCCAAGGTTGCAAATATGCCACCTAACACTCCTGCCTGATAATAACCGATAAAGGTTGCTGTATTAACGGCAATAATACCCGGTGTGCATTGACCAACAGCATAATAATCAAGCAATTCTTCCTCTGTTGCCCATCTTTTCTTTTCGACAATTTCTTTTGTAAGTAGTGGTAGCATTGTAAGTCCGCCACCGAATGTAATTGACCCGATTTTTGCAAAGGTCAAAAACAAGCTAAACAATTTTTTCAACATATTTTTCTCCAATTATTTTTTATTATCTCCACTCCAGAATATGAAATCACTTACTAAAAATGCTCTCACAGGGGCAGCCTCTGCACCTTTGATTTTTATTGGTGCTGCCGAGAGAAAATAATCACCTTTTTTAACATTACTCAAATCGAGATTTTCCAAAAGAGCAATATTATCCATCAAAAACATTCTATGTGTTCTTCCGTCACTACCCTCAGGCTCAACTGTCATTCCGTCAGTACCCACAAGATAGTATCCCATCTGTGCAACAACAGATGCAGCAGATTCGTGAAAAACTGCCTTTCCGCCACTTTTTACAAGAACTCTTTTTGCATTTCTTGGAAAATATTCTTCAACAAATGCACCCGTAATCATCTCTGTATTTGCCTCAACTACAACGCAGGGACCAAAAAAAGCTTCATGGGGAATTTCTGTAACATCCTTTTCGTCGGATAAAAAGTGCAAAGGAGCATCTATATGTGTTCCGTTATGCAAACACATTTCGATTTTTCCAAGGTTATAATCACAACCATCTTCAATGGCTTTTACCATTTCAAGACTAGCCACAGGGTCACCCGGAAAAGCAGGACAACTTAAAACTTCTCTTGAAATATCAATAATCTTCACTCATACTCCCCCAATATTAAGATATACATTGTAATTTTATCATATATTTAGTCTCAATTCAACTTTTATCGGCATAAAAAAAGGGTAGTTTTAAACTACCCTTAAAATTTATTTTGTTTTTACCTTCTTGCAAATTGCCTTAACTATTGCGACTATAATCTGTCTGATTACCGACCCAACAAAAATCGCAACAACCGTACTGATTAAAATTACAAGGCCGTAATCTCTTATAACGCCCCAGTTGCAAAAATCTCTGTAAAGAATCAGTCCTGATAAAACAAAAATCAATTCTGCAACAACTGTGTACAAGAATTTAAACACACTCTTTGAAAAACATCCAAGGAAAAATGCGATAAGTATTAACAATAATCCTATAATGAACACTATAATCGCATTCACAGGCTCAATGAGTTTCATTATTACAGGAATGAGAAAAACTATAACTGTAAGTATTGTTGCAGTAATTAAACTTCTAAACTTTTTCACTATTAATCCCCCATTTTTTAAGAAAAAGAATATCTTAATGCTTTTAACAGTTTTTAATATGCCTTACCCCAATAGAGCATCTTTTCAGCCGACTTACCACAACAAACACAAGTTCCACCGATTTTTTCCTGTACAAAAGGAATACAACGTGATGTAACGCCTGCTTGTTCTTTAAGAGCATCTTCACATTCACGGTCACCACACCACATAGCCTTAATAAATCCGGGCTTGTTTTCTGCAATATCAATTATTTCGTCCATATTGTTTGCAACATAAGTCATATTGCTTCTGCGTTCAAGTGCGGCATTGTAAAGACCATCGTGAACCATCTGTAAAAGCTCAGGAATCTTTGTTTCAAGCTCATCAAGGGATACAAAATATTTTTCTCTTGTATCACGACGAACGATTACGCACTGATTATTCTCAATATCACGAGGACCGAGTTCAAGACGGAGAGGCACACCCTTCATCTCATACTCTGCATATTTCCAACCTGGTGAATTATCGCTCAAATCAATCTTTGCACGGCAAATCTTTTTAAGATTTTCGTAAACTTCAGTAGCCTTTTCCTTAACACCTGCTTTATGAGCAGCAACTGGAATAACAACAACCTGAATTGGAGCAACTTTGGGTGGAAGTACAAGACCGTTATCATCACCATGAGTCATAATAATTGCACCAATCAATCGAGTTGTACAACCCCAAGATGTCTGGAACGGGTGCTTTAATTTATTATCTCTATCCTGGAATTGAATTCCAAAAGCCTTTGCAAAGCCATCACCAAAATAATGGCTTGTAGCTGACTGTAAAGCCTTACCATCATGCATAAGAGCTTCGATTGTGTATGTATCCTCTGCACCTGCAAATCTTTCTTTCGCAGTTTTTACACCCTTAACAACAGGCATTGCAAGACAGTTTTCACAAAAATCTGCATAAACATTAAGCATCTTGATTGTTTCTTCCTGTGCTTCCTCAGCAGTTGCATGAATTGTATGACCTTCCTGCCACAAGAATTCACGAGTACGAAGGAAAGGTCTTGTAGTCTTTTCCCAACGAACAACAGAAACCCACTGATTGTAGAGCTTTGGTAAATCACGATAAGACTGGATAATATTTGCATAGTGTTCGCAGAAAAGAGTTTCAGAAGTAGGGCGAACGCAAAGACGCTCCTCGAGTTTTTCGCTACCACCATGAGTTACCCAAGCAACTTCAGGAGCAAAGCCCTCAACGTGGTCCTTTTCCTTATTTAAAAGACTTTCGGGAATAAACATAGGCATACAAACATTTTCATGTCCTGTTTCCTTAAACATTCCGTCAAGAGTTTTTTGGATGTTTTCCCAAATTGCATAACCGTAAGGTCGAATAACCATACAGCCTTTTACACTTGTGTATTCAACCAATTCTGCCTTTTTAACAACGTCGGTGTACCATTTGGCAAAATCCACGTCCATTGAGGTAATTTCCTCAACCATCTTTTTTTGTTCAGCCATTTTATATCTTCCTTATCATAAAAGATACAGGGACAAGATTTTTCTGTCCCTGTTTTAAAAATCTAAAATAAAATTGTTAATTAGTTTTCTTCGATAAACTTAACAATATCAGCAACAGTTCTAATATTTTCAAGCTCTTCGTCAGAGATTTCCATTTCGAATTCGTCCTCAAGAGTCATAACTAAATCTGCAAGGTCAATACTGTCAGCACCTAAATCTTCAAGGAGAACTGCATCCAATGTAACTACATCCTCATCCAATTCAAGTTGGTCACAAATAATAGCACGTACTTTTTCAAATATCATACCAACACCTCCGTTCAAAATCTTAACTTAATAAATATATTAAAATTCTTTTCTTGATTTGTCAACACTTTTATAACAATTTTATGAAATCTTGAAGTGAAGTAAAGTCAATTCCCTTTACATCTTTTACCATTTCGTAGAATGTCTTACAAATTTCAACACATCCACTCTGGGAATCGCTTTCCGTGTTGAAAGGCATTACAGGGTCGTGAACTGAAAGACGAAGTAAAAACCATCCGTTTCTCTTTTCATCTTTAAATGAAACTCGTACCCCTTCATAATTGTCCGGTGCTAAAATCATTTCGTCATTTTTATCTGCCAAACATTTGATGTCTTCAATGAGCTTTTCACCGATTTCACGGAAATTATCTTCTGTTATATTAAAACGAAGTTCTTTCTCTTCCAAAGGCTTTTTAAGGTCAGCAATACAGTCACCGATTTTCTTGTTTTCCTTGCGAAGAACCGCAGCCTTGATAATAATCTTTGTAACGAGATATGCACCATCATCAAGATAATAATTCTCTTTGAATGCTGCATGACCCGATGTTTCAATAGCGAGTGGTGAGTTTTCACCGAGATTTGTGCGGCGAATTGCCTCATCAATTACATTTTTATATCCACGCTTGAAACGAATATGCTTTCCACCAAGTTTTTCTTCAATAAACTCACGAAGACCATCACTTGTAACAGAGTCGGTTACAATACTGCCACCCTCGTTACCTTCAAGAGCAATAACCGAAGCCAAGGCAACAATGGCATTTCTGTTGATTTCTTCACCTTTTTCATCAACACAGGATGCACGGTCAACGTCAGTATCAAAAATCACACCTAAGTCACAGTTGTTTTCTACTGTTGCTTTACGGATAAATTCCATAGCAACCTTATTTTCAGGATTTGGAATATGATTCGGAAACATTCCGTCCGGCTCTAAAAACTGACTTGCAGAAACATCTGCACCCAAAGGTGCTAAAACCTTTGTTGCATAGAATCCGCCAACACCATTACCTGCATCAACTGCAATCTTAAAAACATCAAGTGGCTTTTCATAGTTGTCGGCATTAACACCTTGCTTAATCATATTACGAAGAAGCTCTGCATATTCGGAAATATAATCAATTTCTGTAACCACGCCTGATTTTTCAGCCTTTTCACAAGGCTCTTTTTCTGCATCTGCAAGAATATCCTTTAATTCTTCTCCTGAAAGACCACCATCACGAGTGAAGAATTTAAGTCCGTTTCTGTCAAACGGATGATGGCTTGCAGTTATCTGAATTGCACCGTCACAGTTTCTTGTAACAGTTGTCATAAACATTGCAGGAGTTGAACAAAATGAACAGTTAAAAATGTTCACTCCCATATCCTTTACAACTGAAATTACAGCATTTCTTATTCTGTCGGCAGAAATTCTTGAATCATGGCCAACGGATACCACCAATTCATTATATGGCTTACCTTTTTTTTCGCTTAAAAACTTAATAAATGAGGTTGAAATGTATTTTACAACATCATCTGCAAGTTGAATTTCGGGATATTTTTCTGTTGCAACAGCAACACCACGAACATCCGTACCACTTTTAAGGTGCATTAATTTCATTTTATAAGACCCCTTTTCAAAAGTTCTTCTGTCGCGAGCATTACACCGATTTTACCACTGTGGAAATTCAGTCCGCCCTGCATCCACACTGCAAAAGGTTCACGAAGTGGTGCATCGGCAGAAAGTTCAATGGATGAGCCCGATGTGAAAGCACCTGCTGACATAATAACCTGATTATCATATCCCGGCATATCCCAAGGCTCAGGAGTTACATAGGAATCAACGGGAGCACCTTTTTGAAGTCCCTGACAGAATGCAATAAGATTTTCAGGAGTTTCAAGGCAAATTGCCTGAATTATATCGTGACGAGTTTCTTCCACGGTAGGGGTTACTTTAAATCCTAATTCTGTATAAACTGACGCAGCAAAAACTGCAGTTTTAAGAGCTTCGCCAACAACATGGGGAGCGTTGAAAAGTCCCATAAAAAGACTTCTGTTTTGTCCGAGTGTTGCACCAACTTCAATTCCAAGTCCCGGAGTTGTAAGTCTGTAACCACAAAGCTCAACCAAATCCTTACGACCTGCAATATATCCGCCACAAGCCGCAATTCCGCCACCTGCATTCTTAATAAGTGAGCCTGCCATTAAATCTGCTCCAACCTCAGTTGGTTCAAGTTTTTCTGTAAATTCACCATAGCAGTTATCAACCATAACGATTGCTCTTTTGTTAACTCTATGTACAATTTCACAGACTTTTTTGATTTCTTCTATTGAAATTGTGTGACGGAGTGAATAGCCTCGTGAACGCTGAATGTAAACCATTCTTACATCTTTATCTTTTGCACTTTCTTCAATACCAGCATAATCAAGCTCATCATTTTCGGTCAAATCAATTTGCATATAGTGAACACCAAAATCAGCAAGTGTACCATCACCCATATTCTTTCCACCTAAACCGATTGTTGAATGAAGAGTGTCATAAGGTGCACCTGAAACGCAGAGCATTGTGTCATTTGGACGAAGAATACCATAAAGACAAACTGCAAGTGTATGTGTACCACTTGCTAAAGCACCTGAACGGATAATTGCACTTTCTGCACCAAAAATATCTGCCGTAAGCACATCAAGCTTTTCTCTACCCTTATCACCATAACCGTAGCCCGTTGACGTATTAAAGTCTGTTTCATCAACTCGGTTTCTGATAAATGCAGAGAGCACCTTTTGTTGATTATATTCTGCTATTTCATCAATTCTTCCAAAAACCGGCTCGGCCTTTTTCAAAGCCACAGAAGAAAGTTCTTTTACTCTGTTACTAATTTCAAAAAACATTTTGCATTATCCTTTGTAATCATATATTTCTTTAACGATTTCAAAACCGCATTTTTTATAAAATTCCAGATTGTGCTCCTTTGATACAAGATACACATCTTCATTAATCGAAAGGTTTAGTAATTTTTCAACTATCGCCCTTCCATAACCTTTTCCACGATATAGTTCATTTGTATATACATCTGTGATTAAAGATATTTTTTGACTAAATGTAACAAATCCACCGCTTATGTCTTTGCCATTTTCAGAAACCAAAGCACCTTTGCACTTGCCCATACTGTTTAAAAGCATTTTAAATGCCACAATTTCGTTGTGCTTTTCTCGGTCTGCGTCGTTTAGGTTTTTAATTTTCAAATATTCCGACTTGTCAATGCCATTTTCACCACTAGTGCAAGATACAATTTTTCTTAATAGATATTTTTTGTCTATTTCTTGATTTTTATTTTCTGTAACGAATTCTAGTTCTTCATTGTTGGCGTTTTCACTTGCAAAAACGAGGCCTTTTCCATTTCGTGTTGTACTTACAATAGCTGTAATCTGTTCTTTATCATCAAACTGCACCCACACAACACCATCATTAAGTCTTATTCCGTCACAGAGTCCCGTCAAAGCAATAAATTGTGCATAATCGTCTTTTCCAAGATAGTTAAAAATCGACTCGTCTATAAAATCAAGAGATTTAACCATTTGAAAACTCCTCTAACAAGGCTTTTGCAAGAGCTTTTACACATTCCATATCCTTTTTTGAACCAACGGATGATGCAGAATGAATATATCTGCAAGGTAATGAAACTGCAACCGTGTTTATGCCGCCTGCAGCCTTATGAATTGCAGCTGCATCATTTCCACCTGCAACAACAGTCTTTGTCTGGTTGGCAATTCCGTTCTTATCAGCAATTTCCCTTGCCTTTTTATATAAATCCTTGTTATAAATTGTTCCTCTGTCCATAAATGATACCACAGCGCCATTTCCAACCTTACAAACCCTCTTGTTTTCAGGTGTGTCGGGAATATCGGATGCAGTTGTTGTTTCGAGAACAATGGCATAATCGGGGTTTACCGTATATGCAGAAACAGTAGCACCACGAGTGCCAACTTCTTCTTGTACTGTGAAAACACAAGTGTAGTTCGTTTTTGACTTTTCTTGTAAAATCTCAAGCATAATAGCACAACCAAGGCGGTCATCAAGAGCTTTTGATTTAATCATATCATTACCAAACTCGATAAAGTCAGCCTTGAAATATCCGAAGTCACCAAGATTTAGATGTTTTTCTGCTATTTCTTTGTTTTCAAAACCAAAGTCAACACACATGTCAGAAATTTCAGGGATTTTCTTTGCCTCATCACCTGAGCATTGATGAATTGCCTTACCCCCAACAACGCCAATGTGACCATTTACTGTAATTTTTTTGCCAAAAAGTGCAGAATTATCAATTCCACCCACATTAGCAACATAAACAAAGCCATCGTCATTAATATAGGTTACGATAAAGCCAACCTCATCCATGTGGGCAAAGAGGGCAACCTTGTTTTCAGGCTCTATTTCACCTTTTTTATTAACAATTAAGTTTCCAATGGGGTCAACAAAATAATCACAATCATCAGGAAGATTTGAGATTATAAAATCTCTCACTTTTTTCTCATCACCTGATGTGCCATTTAAAAGACAAAGGGTTTTTAAAAGTTCAAAATTCATAATCTCACACCCTTTCCAAAAACTCTGCAATAAGTCTTGCACAAGCTTCAATATCTCTTATATCAACCGTTTCAACGGGAGTGTGCATATATCTTAAAGGAATTGACACTAAAACTGATGGAACTCCACCCTTTGAAATTGTAATGTGGTCTGCATTTGTGCCTGTGCGACCATTCATAATTTCTTTCTGGAAAGGTATGTCCTTTTCTTTTGCGATTTCAACTAAAAGTTCAGTATATTGTCTATCAAGAATGGGTGCATAACCTACCATAGCACCACCATTCATTTTTCCACATTCACTTGACTTTGAATCAGGTGTAGTTGCAAAACTAACATCAACAGAAACTGATAAATCTGCATCCACATTGAAGGATGCACATTTTGCTCCTGTGCCACCTGTTTCTTCTTGAGCTGAGCAAACAAGAGTGATTTCGTTCTCTGTTTTTGTGTATTCAAGTGCTTTTAAAAGCACAGCAATTCCACCACGGTCATCAATATATGGAGAAGATACTCGGTTTTCATTAAGAACTGAAAAACTGCTTCTGAAAGATGCTTTGTCCCCTATGGAAATTGTTTTTTCAGCATCTTCCTTGCTCATACCAATATCCACAACACAAGTGCCATCAGCACTCACTTTGCTTTCACCGTTAGAAAGATGTGGTGGCACAGTACAAACAACACCATAAATATCTTCTTTTCCGTGTAGGGTCAACTCCATACCCTCTGTGGTACGCATATCAACCCCACCGACTTTTTGCACACGAACAAAGCCATCATCTGTAATTCCCGTTACAACAAAGCCGATTGTATCAAGGTGTGCATCAAGAAGAATATGCTTTCCTGTGCCTTCTTTGTGAATAATAATGTTCCCCGAAATGTCAGTAGAAACATCTCCATACAGTGAAAAAAGCCCCTTTAAAGACTCAAAGGAGCTGTTTTCTTCCCCCGCAACACCTGCAGGGGAAGTTAATTTTTCTAAAAGTTCAATAGTTGTCATTTATATCAACCTTAATTTCTATTTATATCTCAACGCCACCAACTGGACGAATAATGAGTACATAGCAAGAGTCTTCACCAAAAATACTCTCCATAGCATTTTTGTAGTCTGCAAGAACTTCGTTTGGAACAAAAGCCTGAATTGTGCCTGCAAATCCACCACCGTGAACACGCCAAGCACCCTTACCTTTAAGAATACTTTCACTAACCGCCAAAGCAAGTGAAACAGGCTGTTCGAGAGGCTTTTTAACTGAGAATACATTCTGATTATACTTGTATGATGAATCGCCACTTTCAAGTATGTACGACTTAAATGTTTCAAAATCGCCATTTTTAAGAGCATCAACCTCTTTTAATACTCTGTCGTTATCTGCGAAGAAGTGCATAGCACGGATTACTGCTCTGTCGCCTGTTTTTTCACGAATTGCAGGAATATTTTTCTTAAATTCTTCCTCATCAACCTCACGAAGAACTTTTTTACCGAATACACCCGCAACTGCTTCCATTTCACCACGGATTGCTGCATAATCATCTGTAAGGTCTGAATGGCTACCTTTTGTGTCAACGATGCAAAGAGAATGACCTGATGCTGCGAAATCGAATTTAACTTCATTTACTATTGGCTCTGCAGGGTTGTTAAAGTCGATTGTAACAAAACCACCTACTGAGCAAGCCATCTGGTCCATAAGTCCGCATGGTTTATCAAAATAAACATTTTCTGCGTACTGTGCAATTTTTGCGATTGTGATTGCATCAACCTGACCGTCATTGTAAAGGTAGTTGAGCATTGTACCAACAAGCACTTCGTAAGCTGCTGATGATGAAAGTCCTGAGCCTGAAAGTACACTTGACATTGTTACTGCGTCAAAACCACCGATTTTATAACCATATTTAAGGAAGCCTGCACACATACCACGAACAAGAGCAGGTGAATGGCCCTTCTCGTCCTCCTTGATTTCAAGGTCAGTAATGTCACAAACGTCCATTTTATATCCACGAGACTTTACACGAACAATGTTTTCATCATTTTTTGCTGCAACTGCAATAGCATCAAGGTTAATACCTGCTGCAAGAACTCGACCATGGTTGTGGTCTGTGTGGTTACCGCCAACCTCGGTTCTGCCCGGTGCAGAAAAAAGTCGAGCATCTCTGTCTTCGCTAAAAATTTCTGCAAAATCGTTTGCAAGGCTAACATATCTTTCGTGCTGAGCCTTAACTGCTTCGTCAGTAACATAAACCCTCTTAAAACGAGCGTCAAACTCACCATTCATAATCGTATCTTTAAGCATCTGAATATTCATCTTTATTTTCTCCTTTTCTTTTCTCTAAGGTAATATTTACAATCAAGGTTGCAACACCTGATAAAATTAACAAAATAACAATAGGACCCATAAATTTCCAAGTAAATGGTTGGCTGATATTTCCACCCATTACAGAATACACCCAAATTTTAGGAAAAAATCCTAAAAGTGATGCCACCATAAAGTCATAAAGAGGATATTTCATTCCTCCATAGGTTCTGCTAACAAGGTTTAAGGGAACTGACGGAACAATTCTTAGTGCCACAAGAACACCTAATTTCGTCTTACCGTGATGTGCCATCATTTCTCTCACGTTATCATACTTTTCAAGCTTTTTAATTGCCACACCGCCACCGGTGAATTTCCCCCAAAAATAGTTTATTATGAAAACTATGGCAGTTCCTGCAGTATTGATTAAAATCGCATTAACCGGACGGAACATAACACCTGTCATAATAAGAAGAAATGGGAAAGGTATTGGCAAAAATCCTCTTAAAATATATACTCCCATTATAGCAAGAACAATAAGCCATCTGTTTTGTAATGCCTGAATGGAGGTTTGTAATTTGTCGAGAGCATTTAAAAATTCTGCCCACCCACCTTCTGCAACCTTTGTCCCCATAATTACAGTAATAATTGCAATTACAACAGCGGCAGCAAAAAGACCGATTGATGTAGCATATAACACTCTTTTTCTGTTAAGGTTTTTCTTTTCCATTAAGTTCACCACTTAAAAAGATTACATACACATTAATTTTATAATATTTCTTAAAAAAGGTCAATGTTTTTGTTGTTATAATATATTAAAATGTGTTAGAATAATATGTGTTAAATCCTACATACAAAAGGTTGTGATTTTTTGAAAATCGTAGTACTTGATTCCTTCGCTTTAAACCCCGGAGATTTATCCTGGGATTGGCTCGAAAAATTAGGCAAATGCGAAATCTATCATCGTACATCACAGGATAAAATTCTTGAAAGATGTGAGGGTGCCGACATTATTCTCACAAACAAAACGCCACTCACAAAAGAAACTCTGTCAAAGCTTAATAATCTTAAATATATTGCCCTGCTTTCAACAGGATATAACATTGTTGATTGGGAATATGCAAGGGAAATTGGTGTTCCTGTTTCAAATATCCCTGCTTATTCCACTAATGCAGTTGCTCAGCTGACATTCTCTCTTGTCCTTGAGATTACAAATGCAGTTGGACTTCACAGCGAAAGTGTTAAGAATGGTGAATGGACTAATTGTCCTGACTTTTGTTACTGGAAAACTCCTTTGACAGAGTTATGTGGCAAAACTCTCGGTATTGTTGGTTTTGGTCAGATTGGTCAGGCAGTTGCAGATATTGCAGAAGCTTTTAAAATGAACGTCCAAGCAGTTTCAGGTCACGAAACCGACCAAAGTCATCGTAAAAACTTTAAATGGGTTGACATGGAAACCCTTGCAAAAACAAGTGATATTATTTCTTTCCACTGTCCATTGACGGAAAAAACCACCGGACTTTGCAATAAGGAATTCATCAACAAGTGTAAAGATGGGGCAATTATCATCAACACAAGCCGTGGGCCTGTTGTAAATGATAGTGATTTAGCAGATGCATTAAATAATGGCAAACTTTGTGGCGCAGGGCTTGATGTATTAACTGTTGAGCCACCAAAGGGAGATAATCCGTTACTTTCTGCAAAAAACTGCTTCATAACCCCTCATATTGCGTGGGCAGCCTTTGAAACCAGAGAAAGACTTATGAATATTTTAAAAGAAAATATTTATGCCTACTTAAATGGCAATCCACAGAATGTAGTTAATAAATAAAAGCAAAAGAAAAGACCTGCTCCTGTGCATGCATGAGAGTAGGTCTTATTTTATTATTTGCAGAAGTAGTTTTTAATTCTTTCTACTGCCTTAATCGTATTTTCTGTTGAACCGAAAGCTGTAAGTCGGAAATAGCCTTCACCACTTGGCCCAAAGCCTTCACCAGGAGTACCAACAACCTGAATGTTTTCAAGAAGTGTATCAAAGAATTCCCAGCTGCTCATTCCGTCAGGAGTTTTGAGCCATACATAAGGTGAGTTAACTGCACCATAAACGGTGAAGCCACATTCTTTAAGTCCGTTGTAAATAATCTTTGCATTATTCTGATAGTATGCAATAATTTCACGAACCTGCTTTTTACCTTCTTCACTGTAAACAGCCTCTGCTGCTCTCTGCGTGATGTAAGAAACGCCATTGAACTTTGTTGCTTGACGTCTTGCCCAAAGAGCGTTTAATTCAACACCATCAACCTTAATGTCGTGCGGAACAACTGTATAGCCACAACGAACACCTGTAAAGCCTGCAGTTTTTGAGAAGCTTCTGAATTCGATTGCACAAGACTTTGCACCTTCGATTTCATAGATTGAGTGAGGCACATTATCTTCTGTAATAAATGCTTCATAAGCAGAGTCAAAAAGGATTACTGCACCATTTTCGTTTGCATAATCAACCCACTTTTTGAGCTCATCCTTTGTAGCAGCCATACCTGTTGGGTTATTTGGGAAACAAAGATAAATAATATCAACCTTTTCCTTTGGAAGTTCTGGCAAGAAATTGTTTTCAGCGTTACAAGGCATATAATAGATATTGCTCCAGCCTTCTGCAGTCTTGTCACCTGAACGACCACTCATAACATTTGTGTCAACATAAACAGGATAAACAGGGTCACAAACTGCAACCTTATTATCTGTTGAGAAGATGTCACCGATATTACCACAGTCACTCTTTGCACCATCGGAAACAAATATTTCACTATTGTCAAGTTCCACACCACGAGCTTTATAGTCGTTTTCATTAATAGCATCTAAAAGCCATTTGTGACCATATTCAGGTGGGTAGCCCATAAATGTTTTTTCGTTTGCCATTTCTTCAACAGCTTTATGCATAGCATCAATACAAGCACCTGCAAGTGGACGAGTAACGTCACCGATACCAAGACGGATAATAGGCTTGTCAGGATTTGCTGCAACATAAGCATTTACCTTTTTTGCAATATTTGAGAAAAGGTACGAACTCTGAATTTTTAAAAAGTTGTCATTTATTTTCATAATTGTCCCTCCGACAATATTTGTTACATCTTTATTTCACCCTTAAATATTTCTACTGCCTCACCTGTTAAATACACATTATTATCCTCGTGCCACTTAACAGTCAGCGTTCCACCAAGGGCTTCAATTTTTATTTCTTTGTTTCTTTGGCACAAGCCATTAACGATTGCTGAAACTGCCACAGCACAAGCTCCTGTGCCACAAGCAAGAGTTTCACCACTACCTCTTTCCCACACACGCATCTTAAGATGATTTTCATCTATACTCTCCACAAATTCCGTGTTTATCCTTTCGGGAAACATTTCGTGATGCTCAAAAAGAAGTCCGATTTTGTTTAGTTCTAATTTATCAATATCACTACAAAAAACTATACAATGAGGATTGCCCATTCCAACGCAAGTAATTTTGTAATCATTATTATCAATGTTAATAATCTGGTCTTTTACAACACTCATTCCGTATCTTGTGGGTATTTGACGACCATTAAAAATGGGTTTTCCCATATTAACAGTACCACCAACAGCAATTCCGCTTTCTGAGTGTATTTCCACTACTTTTATTCCACTTAAAGTGTCAATTTTTATTTTGTCACGTTTTTTCTTGTTGTCATATATGTATTTTGCAACACACCGGATGGCATTTCCACACATCTGCGCTTCTGTGCCGTCCGAATTGTAAATATTCATAGAACAATCCGCAACAAACGATGGTTTTATAAGCACAAGTCCATCTGCGCCCACACCAAAATGTCTGTGACTCAATTTTCTTGACAGTTCTTCAGGATTTTCAACATTCTCGTTGAAGCAGTCAACGTAAATGTAGTCGTTTCCCGCACCGTGCATCTTAGTGAATTTCATAGTAATCCCCCACTACATTTTTTACATTTTATGCAGTGGGGTTGGTGTTTTATGAATTATTCGTATAAAGGATATTTCTTGCAGATTTCTGCAACACCATTTGTGATGTATTCTTTTTGATTTTCAAAATCAGTAGCAGCAAGATAGATAAATTCTGCAATCTTATCCATATCCTCTACTCCAAGACCTCTTGTTGTAACAGCAGGTGTACCGATTCTTACACCACTTGTTACAAATGGTTTTTCAGGGTCATTTGGAATAGCATTTTTATTGGCAGTAATATGAACTTCATCAAGTCTGTGTTCAAGCTCTTTACCTGTAATACCAACTGAACGAAGGTCAACAAGCATAAGATGATTATCCGTACCACCTGAAACCAAGTTAATGCCACGTTTTACAAGACCTTCTGCAAGAGCCTTTGCATTGTCGATAACTCTCTGCTGATATGCTTTAAAGTCATCACTTAATGCTTCACCAAAGCAAACTGCCTTACCTGCAATAATATGCATTAAAGGACCACCCTGTGTGCCTGGGAAAATCGCCTTATTGAACTGCATACCAAACTCTTCGTCCTTGCAAAGAATGATACCACCACGAGGGCCACGAAGCGTCTTGTGTGTTGTTGATGTAACAACATCTGCATAAGGTACAGGAGATGGATGAAGTCCCGCCGCAACAAGTCCTGCAATATGAGCCATATCAACCATAAAGTAAGCACCAACGCTATGTGCGATATTTGCCATTCTTTCAAAGTCAATAGTTCTTGGATATGCAGATGCACCTGCAACGATAAGTTTTGGCTGACATTCCTTTGCTTTCTTTTCAAAAGCATCATAGTCAAGGAATCCGTTTTCATCAACACCATAAGGTACAAAGTTATAGTATTTACCTGACATATTAACAGGTGAGCCGTGAGTTAAATGACCACCTTCTGCAAGATTCATACCCATAACTGTATCGCCCGGCTGAACAAGTGCAAAATAAACTGCCATATTTGCCTGTGCACCTGAATGTGGTTGAACATTTGCATAAGCTGCACCGAAAAGCTTTTTAAGTCTGTCACGAGCAATATCTTCTACAATATCAACATGCTGACATCCACCATAGTATCTCTTTCCTGGATATCCTTCAGCATATTTGTTTGTGAGAACACTACCCATTGCTGCCATTACTGCAGGAGAAACAATGTTTTCACTTGCAATAAGTTCAAGGTTTTCTTTCTGTCTTTTAAGTTCAAGACCCATTGCAGCAGCAACTTCAGGGTCAGTATTGTTTATAAATCCGATAGAATCAATTAAATTTTCAAACATATTATTTTTCCTTAATTATATATTTCTTGAATAGTTAGGAGCTTCCTTAGTAATGTAAATATCATGAGGATGGCTTTCCTGAAGACCTGCATTTGTAATTCTTATGAATTTTGTCTTTGTTTTAAGTTCTTCGATTGTTGCACAACCACAGTAACCCATACCTGCTTTAAGACCACCCATAAGCTGATAAATTGTATCTGAAAGAGGTCCCTTGTAAGGTACACGACCTTCAACGCCTTCCGGAACAAGTTTCTTGTTATTTGCTTGGAAGTATCTGTCTTTTGACCCGTTATTCATAGCAGCGATACTACCCATACCACGGTAAACTTTGAACTGACGGCCTTGGTAAATTTCGCTTTCTCCCGGTGACTCTTCACAACCTGCAACGAGTGAACCAACCATGATAGCTGAAGCACCTGCAGCGATAGCCTTAACGATTTCACCTGAATATTTGATACCACCATCAGCAATTACTGTGATACCGTGCTTTGCAGCTTCATTTGCTGAATCATAAACTGCAGTAATCTGTGGTACACCAATACCTGCAACAACACGAGTTGTACAGATTGAACCAGGGCCAATACCAACCTTAACACAGTCTGCACCTGCATCAATAAGAGCTTTTGTTGCTTCTGCAGTTGCAATATTACCACCGATAAGTGAAAGCTCAGGATATGCAGCCTTTACCTTTGCAACTGCGTTGATGATACCCTGACTATGACCATGAGCAGAGTCAAGAGTGATAAGGTCAACGCCTGCTTCAACAAGAGCAGCAACTCTATCAAGTACATCTGCAGTAGCACCAACAGCCGCACCGCAAAGAAGACGACCCATTGAGTCACGAGCTGAGTTTGGATATTTAACTGCTTTTTCAATATCTTTAATTGTGATAAGGCCCTTAAGATAACCAGCGTCATCAACCAAAGGAAGCTTTTCAATCTTATGTCTCATAAGAATTTTCTTTGCTTCATCATGGTCTGTACCAACAGGAGCAGTAACAAGGCCTTCGCTTGTCATATAATCTTTGATTTTGCCACTGTAATCAGAGATAAATCTCATATCACGGTTTGTGAGGATACCAACAAGTTTGCCGTTTTCGTCACATACAGGAACACCTGAAATCTTATAACGATGCATAAGATTATCTGCTTCTTGAACTGTGTTTTCAGGAGAAAGGAAGAAAGGATTATTGATAACGCCGTTTTCACTTCTCTTAACCTTGTCAACCTGTGCCTTTTGAGCTTCAATTGACATATTCTTATGAATAATACCGATACCACCTTCACGAGCGATAGCAATAGCCATACTGCTTTCAGTAACAGTGTCCATAGCCGCTGTGAGAACAGGTGTATTTAATTTAATGTTTTTTGTAAGCTGAGTTGAAATGTCAACATCACTTGGAAGAACGTTGCTTTCTGCAGGAATCAAAAGCACGTCATCAAAGGTAAGTCCTTCTTTTACAAACTTGTCTGTCATATTTATATCTCCTTCACATTAATTTTCTTTATAAAATAGAGAGAAACCGTTAAGTTTCTCTCTAATAGACACAATTATTCCGCAGGGAAGAATGCCTTGTGAATTGCACTAACTGCACGGTCAGCATCCTCAAGGTCAATAAGAACTGAAATTTTGATTTCGCTTGTTGCAATCATATCAATGTTGATATCTCTTTCATAAAGAGCCTCGAACATTTTTGACGCAGTACCAGGATGTGATTCCATACCTGCACCAACGATTGAGATTTTAGCAACTGATGTATCACAGATAATATCCTTTTCTTCAATATCGAACACACTCTTTACGCACTCAATTGTTTCTTCAGCATTACTCTTTGAAACTGTGAATGTGATGTCCTTTGTGCTGTCACGACCAATTGACTGCAAAATAATATCAACGTTAATCTTGTGCTTTGCAAGAACGTCAAAAAGTTTAAAAGCAACACCTGGTGTGTTTGGAATTTTTGTAACTGAAATACGTGCTACATCTGTATCTTTTGTAACACCTCTAATGAGCATTTTTTCCATTTTAGTAACCTCCTTAACAACTGTACCCGGAACTCTCTTAAGGCTTGAGAGAACCTCTAACTCAACATTATACTTTTTAGCCATTTCAACTGAACGATTGTTTAAAACCTGTGCACCAAGAGTTGCAAGTTCAAGCATTTCATCATAAGTGATTTCCTGAAGTTTTCTTGCGTTTTCAACCTTTCTTGGGTCAGCGGTGTAAACACCTTCAACGTCTGTGAAAATCTGGCAACGGTCTGCACGAAGTGCAGCAGCGATAGCAACAGCACTTGTATCAGAGCCACCACGACCGAGAGTTGTCAAATCGTCGTATTTGTTAAGTCCTTGGAAACCTGCCACAACAACAATGTTATGACGGTCAATTTCAGAACGGAGTCTGTCTGTTTTAACATTCTTGATTCTTGCCATACCATAAGCAGAGCTTGTGTTAAAACCTGCCTGCCAACCAAGAAGTGAAACTGCAGGACAACCTAATTTTTCGCAAGCCATAGCAAGAAGTGCTATTGAAATCTGCTCACCGGATGCCATAAGCATATCCATTTCTCTTTTTGATGGCTTTGAGTTGATTTCATAAGCCTTTTCAATTAAATCATCTGTTGTGTCGCCCTGTGCTGATACTACAACAACAACGTCGTTACCTGCACGGTAAGTATCAGTAACAATCTGGGCAACATTCATTACTCTTTCGGCGTCACGAACACTAGAACCGCCGAATTTCTGAACGATAAGTCCCATATATGCCTCCTATAAAAGGTTATTTGTTAATTAATAATCAGTAACTCTTATTAAAGATTTTATGCTGATTGAAGAAATGCTGTTAAGCTTTTCTGTAAGCTCACCTTCTGCCATAGCAGCTGTTACGAAAGCAAGTTCATTTGATTTGCAACCGGCAAATTCAAGCACCTGAACCTTGCCAACAGTAGCAACAACATCCTGTAATGCATTTGCTTTATCTGTAACCTCTGCACGAATGTAGAGAGGGTTAACCGCTGACTTGTAGTCAACAACATAATTTTCTTCTGCTTCGCCCCAGCCGATAGGTTTCTTTCTGTCCATATTTCTTGCGCAGTCAATAACGTCTGCTACAACTGCTGATGCTGTTGGAAGTTTACCTGCACCCTTACCATAGAACACAACATCACCTGTTGCGTCACCACGAACAAGGATTGCATTGAAAACATCGTTAACGGATGCCAACTGACTGCCATTCATAACGATTGCAGGAGAAACAACGGCAAAAATCTTGCCATCTTCCATTCTCTTAGCTCTTCCAAGAAGCTTAATCACACCACCGAAGGCACCGATATAAGCAACGTCGTCAAGAGTGATTTTTGTAATTCCCTCTGTATAAACTGAATCAGGATAAACGTGTTTGCCAAAGCAAAGTGATGCAAGAATACAGATTTTACGACAAGCGTCGTGACCCTCAACGTCTGCTGTTGGGTCTTTTTCTGCATAGCCATTATCCTGAGCAAGTTTAAGAGCATCTTCAAAGCTCATATTCTTTTCAATCATCATTGTAAGAATAAAGTTTGTTGTGCCGTTTAAAATACCTGCGATTTCATCAATCTCATTTGCTGCAAGACACTGTGAAATTGGACGGATAATAGGAATACCGCCACCAACAGATGCTTCAAACAAGAAATTTACATTATTTTCAGCTGCAAACTGTAAAAGTTCACAACCCTTTGCTGCAACGAGTTCTTTGTTTGATGTAACAACACTCTTACCTGCTTTAAGGCAAGAAGAAACGAACTCATAAGCAGGGTGAAGTCCACCCATTGTTTCAACTACAACTTTAACATCGTCATCGTTGAGAATAATATTGAAATCTTTTATCATTTTATCCTCGTGAGGGTCTCCTGGGAAATCTCTCAAATCGAGAATATATTTAACTTCCATTTCTTTTTGTGTGCTTCTTTTTACAATACTGTCATGGTTTTTTGTGAGCACTTCAACTACACCTGAACCCACTGTACCGTAACCCATTACTGCAACATACATTAAGATTTCACGTCCTTGCTTTTCTTAGGTTTTCGTAAAAAAAGGTATAATCAAGCATTTTAATATACTTTTACATATTCTATCACAAAACTACAATATAATAAAGGGGTAATATGCTATATATTTATGGAATTTTTTCAATGGTTTTTTAGAAATTTTTACATAAAATATCTTTTTTACATTGATACTTGTGACAAAATAGTTTATTATAATATTATATATATTTTGATTTGGAGAATCATTTATGACACGAATTGAAAAAAAGAAGAATTTTATAATAAATGTTGTTTATGCCACGGTGATACTCGCACTTTTTTATTTGTTCTTTAAATATGTGTTTGGTGCAGTGTTACCAATCATAGTTGCAGTTATCGTTGCATATGCTTTACAACGACCCGTAAACTTTATATGCAAAAAGACACCCCTCAAAAAAGGTCTTGTTTCTGCTGTGACCGTTTTAATGAGCTTTCTTGGAATGTTCTCAGTTGTTGTTCTTTTATTTGTTTGGTTATTTTCAGAATTCAAGGGCTTTGTTCAATATCTCATAATCCGATTTGAGGACTTGCCTACTTTTGTCGCAGAAATAGAAAGTTACATTGTTACTCTTGTTTCTATTCTTCCCGAAAAAGTGTCAGCTCCTGCTATTTCATTCATTCATGAAAAGCTTAATACCCTCATAAGTGGTACGCCATCCCTTTCCGTGCCTGATTTTGATTTTTCTCTTTTCTCTGCACCACTTTCGGGAATGTGGCAAACAGCAAAGCAAATCCCTACAACCTTAGTTTCGGTTGTTGTAAGCATTGTTGCAAGTTGTTTTATTACCGCTGATTTTGACACCTTCAAAAGATTGGTTTTAGGCTTATTCCGTGAAGAAACAAGAGATAAAATAATTCGTTCAAAAAGACTTTTAGTTCCATCCTTGGGCAAATATGCCAAGGCTTACGGGTTAATTATCAGTATTACATTTACAGAATTATGTATCGGCTTATTCACTCTCCAGCTTCTCGGCATATATAATAACGGATATATTTTTATTATCGCTGCAATTACTGCAATCGTAGATATTGTTCCTGTTTTGGGTACGGGTACAATCGTTATCCCTTGGGCAGTTTATAATCTGTTTACAGGAAACTATTCCCTTGCAATCGGCTTATTTGTAATATATATTTGTATTACGGTTATTAGACAGGTGATTGAACCAAAAATGGTTGCAAGTCAGTTGGGAATCCCTGCATTCCTTACAATCACCTCAATGTTTATCGGCTCACAGATTTTTGGCGTTATCGGCATTTTCATCCTTCCGCTTACAATAGTTATGCTTAAACTGTTAAACGACGAAGGAATTATTAATATTTTGCATTATCCAAAAGAAGAAATAACTGAAGGAGATGAGAAAAAATGATAGATATTCACAGTCATGTTCTATTCGATATCGATGACGGTGCACACGACATTGAAGAATCTATAGAAATGTGTCGCGACGCATACGAAAATGGTTGCAAGACCTTGGTTCTCACCCCCCACTTTTTCGACTTTAAGCATATCCAAAGTTTTGTAAAAGAACGAAATCACAAGATTGATATTCTCAAACATGCCTTAAGAGAAGAAGAAATTCCCCTTAACATTCTTTCGGGAGCCGAGCTTTTTCTTTCAAACAAAATTTTAACTGCTGACAACCTTGATGATTTAACAATTAACGACTCAAGATATATGTTGTGCGAAATGCCCCTTGGGCCATTCGAAACTGACAATGTCTTAATGTGGTTTGATGAGCTTCTTGACAGAGGATACACCCCCATCTTAGCACATCCCGAAAGATACGTTGTGCTACATCAAGATTTCTCACTCATTGATGAAATTCTTGACCGTCCAATTCTTTTGCAAGTTAACATCGACAGTATAAATGGCAAAAACGGACGTGGTCCACAAAAAATGGCAATAGATATGATAACTCGCAAATTTGCAACTCTTATTGCCAGTGATGCTCACGACCCAATATATCGTCATACAAGGTTAAATCAAAAACTTGAAGAAATTCCCGACGAGATTACTGCAGACGATATTCGCTTGTGCCTTGAACAAACCCCATTAAAAATTATTAATAACCAAGACATTTTATAATACTTAACAAAAAACACCTCACAAGGGAACTCCTTTGCGAGGTGTTTTTCTTATTTTGTCTAATTATAATCCTGCTGCAGTTTTCAAAATCTGACGAGCATCAATAGCGGTAATTTTACCGTCACCATTAACATCTGCTAAAGCAATTTCCTCATTTGTTGCTGTCTTAATTTCTGCCGCAATCTGTAACACTATACGAGCATCAATGGCAGAAATTTTACCATCTCCATTAACATCACCGGGAATTGCAGTTAATAAATTCTCTGTAACAAGGAAGTCGCCAAGTTTTGTTGTCTGGAAAACCAAATAGCCATCTTCTACAATAGCATTTACATAGGTATATTCATCGCCAGATGCGAAATAAACCTTGCAAGCAGATGCGTCCATTCCACTTGGTACAGCAATTTTTACAGTAACTGAACCATTGGGAGAAGCATTTTGACCGTCACTTTCAACGTTAATTGAGTATTTATTTCCATCCTCAGCTTTTGAAACACTTGCTTTAAGTTGGCTATTCACAGGAAGAATGTCTTTATTTTCGGTAATAACAATTACACCATTTCTTTCATCCTTAATTGTAATGCCCATATAGTCATATTTTATCTCATTAGCCTTTACATAGCCTTCTGCAAAAGTATCTGCCTGAACATAAACTGTAAGTTTTTCCGATGCTGCAAAAGCCCAGTCTCCAATAGCTGTTACACTGGCAGGAACAGTAATTGTGCTAAGATTGTCACAGTCGTAGAAAGCGTAAGTTCCTATTTTATTTACATTGCTAGAAAGCTTAATCTCCACAAGGTTTTTGCATCCATAGAAAGCATAATCGCTAATTACTTTTTCATTGTTTGCAACATTCAATGTGCTTGCTGTGTTTGAAATCGGGCAACAAATAATTCTGCTACCATCCTTACTGTAAAGCATACCGTTTTTTGCAGAATAGTTAGCGTTATCCGTTGCAACTGAAATATTCTTCAGGGCTGTACAGTTTCTAAACGCACCATCGTAAATTCCGCTTACGCTGCTTGGGATATTGATTTCTGTTAAATTTTTACAATCAAAAAAAGCATCTTCTGCAATGGCTTTTGTTCCTGAAGGAACAGAAAATACTCCTGACACAGAGTTTCTTACCTTTATAAGATGATTTCCAATGCTAAGTGTGTTATTTTTCCAATTCGCACTTGTGCTGTAATATTTAGTTGAGCCAAATGCATTTTGACCGATTAATTTTACGCTATCTGCAATAGTAATACTTGAAAGTGATGTGCAACCTTGGAAAGCAGCCTTACCGATTTCCTCAACACCACTATTTATTTTAACAGTTTCCAAAGAAGTACATGCACTATATGCACCTATGCCAATTCTTTTTATGTTTCCGGAAATTGTAACACTCTTTAAAGCCTTGCATCCTGTAAAGGTCCATTTTGCAATCTCGTTAACCTTTGATGGAATATTAATTGTCTGGAGCTTATCACAATGGTCAAAGGCAGACTGTCCTATAACTGTGATACTTTCAGGAAGATACAATGATTTGATTCCATCACAGTTGTAGAATGCATATTCGCCAACAGAAACTACACCATTTGGAATGGTAACGCTTGTAAGCTTATCGCACCAATAGAAAGCCTCACCTGCAATAGTTTTTGTTCCCGCTTTAACAGAAAAACTGCCTGATTTTCTAAGGTCAACACATATAAGATGCTTGCCTATATAAAGAGCACCATCCGTCCATGTGCTTGTATCAAAAAGAAGCTCTGATTCGGGTAAAGTGGGGTCTTCTCTTTCGTATTGAGGGAGTAATGGCATTACCTTTGTGTCGTAAAGAATATTTCTGCCAATATAATTTATAGAATCCGGAAGATTAATTGTTTTAAGATTACTACAATTAAAAAACGCACCTTCTTCAATGCATTCTAATCCTTCGGAAAGCACAACCTCATTAAGACCGGAGCACAAATTGAATGCATATCTGCCGATTTTCTTTACCGATGCAGGAATTTCAACACTTCTTAAATCCTTGTTTCCGGCAGATTCTTCCGTATCAAAAAAGGCATATTCCCCTATCTCAGTAACTGTATAACCATCAAGAGATGATGGAATCACTAAATTACGTGTACTACCTGTATATTTTGTAATTACACAACTTTTTTCTGTTTCGGAAATTACCTCATATTCGTAATTTCCGCTAGTTTTAGCCATAACTGTTATGGACAATACTGATATTACAAGCACAACTGCCAGGGCTATTGCAAGATACTTTTTCATATAGTAAAAACCTCCCGTATTCATGCAATCTATAAAGTTAATTAAATCATACAACGAACTGTTTGTCAAGAAAGCCACAGACGAAAAAACGGTGCTCAGAAGCACCGTCTGTATTTCGTTTTATTTATTGTTCTGCTGCAATTTTCAAAATCTCACGAGCATCATAAGCTGTGATTTTACCATCACCGTTAAAGTCACAAAGTTTAATATCTGCACTTTTAGGTGTAATTACTTCTGCGGCTGCCTGTATAGCCAATCTTGCATCATAAGCGCTGATTTTACCGTCTCTGTTATAATCCCCTTTACTATAACCGGCATTTACAATATCATCCCATGAAATTTCGTCGCTTCCGTTTCCTCCACCAACACCGGGGCTGTTTGCAAAAGCAATAACAGAAGTTGAAACAAGCATAACCAACACCAAAACAAGAGCAAGTACTTTTTTCATATTTATCACCTTTCCGTTAACTATTTTTTCTACACACATATTAAACCACATTTTTATATGCCTTGTCAAGTCAACCGACAACACAAGCTACAAATTGACATTTAATCACATCTTACTTTTGAAGAAATCTGTTATGTCTGTGTTTGCTTGTTCGCCATATATTGAAAATGGGTCAACAACATTGAATACATGACCGAGATATTTTCCATCTAACTGCCCTGTAAAATTGCAGAAACGAAACTCCACCTGATTCTTTCTGAAAATATCTGCAAGAATTGGCGCTTGCTTTTTAAGAAGTCCATCCCCCTCTGCTGTGAGGATATGAAATGGTGGAAATTTATCGGTTACAAGATTTTTAACCATCATATATTTCTTGAATTTACTGTTTTTCCAATCATCACCCAAAAGCACGGGTACATTTACATTCATTAAGAAATTAGGAGTTAAAAGGTCTATAGCTGGACAAATTGCAGAAACTGCCTTGAAATTATATCCGACATAACTTACTCCAAAATCCTTTTGCATATCCTCATTAAGATTGATTGCAGTCGTAACACACACAAAATGTCCACCTGCAGAGTCGCCTGCAAGGAAGATATTGTCCATATCAGCAGGGTAATTCTTCAAATTTTGTCCCAACCAAGTAAGTGCTGCAAAAATGTCGCGAATCTGGTCGTCAAAGAATACTTCTCCTGCAAGACGATAGTTGATTGATGCAACTAAAAAGCCCTTTCGTGCAAGTTTTAAACAAAAATACTTGTTAATTTCCTTGTAGCCATACATCCATCCGCCGCCGTGAATATCAATAATTACCGGAAGTTTTTCTGTTGTGCCTTCGGGGTAATAAATATCAAGAAGATGACCTTTATGTCCATCATTTATGTAAGGAATATCAAGAATTTGCTCTAATCCTTGTGGCTCGGTCTGACTTGCAATTCTCTTTGCATCATTCTTTCCTGTATTTTCCCAGTTTTTTTCTAATATTGGCTTAAAAATATACATAAACTCTTACCTCTACTTTTTAAGGGTGTGGATTACCATTTCTATAAGCATCCATAATATCACGAAAAACCTCACCATTTGATGGTGGAGTCCAAGTTATGGCATCTGCTCCCGCTTCAATAGTTGCTCTTATGCTTTCTTCTGTTGGTCCACCTGTTGCCATTATAGGTACTGTTGGAAATTCTTTTCTAATTTTTGTCACTAATTCAGGAGTCCTTGCTGCCGCTGAAACATTAAGAATCTGCGCTCCTGCATCCAATCTAGCCTGAATATCATCTTCTTTAACAATGGTAATTACAATGGGCAAATCAACAACATTTGCTACCTCTTTTATGCTTTCATTGGTTGTTGGGGCATTAAGCACAACCCCTGTTGCACCTTGATATTCTGCGTGACGTGCAAGGTTGATTACTCGCTCTCCCTTGGTAAGTCCACCACCAACACCTACAAAAACAGGACAGTCCGCCGCCATCATAACTGCTTGTGTTATAACCGGTTGTGGCGTAAACGGATAAACTGCAATTACAGCATCAGCATTACAGTTTCTTATAATGCTAACATCCGTTGAGAAAACAATGGACTTAATTACTCTGCCAAAAATTTTCATTCCCGGACAATTATAAATTACTTTTGGAACATCAATTCTAAAATCTCTTAAATATCCTTTAACCTCGTTCATAATAACATCCCTTGTTTTACTAAATCGTGTTTGCTGCGTTTGTCGCTTGCAAATTCTGAATTTTTCTTGTTACTAACTTGCCAACCGGACGATATTCTTCTCTTTTTATAAGCCTATCTTCTTCCATTATCTTCATAGCAAGTTGCTGTGTTTGTGTAAGAATTTTTGTATCCGTAAGAATATCGGCTATTTTCAATTTTGGCAGACCGTGTTGCCTTGTGCCAAAGAAATCACCCGGACCACGAAGTCGTAAATCCTCATCGGCAATTTTAAAGCCATCGGTAGTTTCACACATAATTCTCATTCTTGCCTTTGCCTCATCACCCTTGGCATCCGTTACAAGAATACAAGAAGATTTTGCCTGACCCCTACCAACACGACCACGCAACTGATGAAGTTGAGAAAGTCCGAATCTTTCTGCGTTTTCAACAACCATTATAACTGCATTTGGTACATCAACGCCAACCTCAATAACAACTGTTGAAATTAAAAGTTGAGTTTCTCCGTTTTTAAAGTTCAACATAACTTCGTCTTTTTTCTTTGGTGTCATTTTGCCGTGAAGCAAATCTAATTTATATCCGTTAAATGGCACTTGTGCTTTTTTGTAATATTCCTCTGCTGACATTATGCCCTGCATCATTTCACTTTCTTCAACAAGAGGACAGACAATATATGCCTGATACCCTTCGTCAAGGTGTTTTCTGATAAAATCAAACATTGAGCCCCGTTTTGCAGATGTGACGGAATATGTGTCAATCTTTTGTCTGCCTGGTGGCAATTCATCAAGAATGGAAACATTCAAATCTCCAAAGAAAATAAGAGCAAGAGTTCGAGGAATGGGAGTTGCACTCATAACATAAACGTGTGGATTTTCACCCTTACTGCAAAGACCCGTTCTCTGTTTTACTCCAAATCTGTGTTGTTCGTCAGTAATTACAAGACCTAATCTCTGGAACTCAACATCCTCCTGAATAAGAGCATGAGTACCTATAATCAAGTCAATCTCACCCTTTTTAAGTCTTTCTTTTATTTCTTTCTTGTCCTTTGCCTTTGTGCTACCAACTAATAAATCACATTTTATTTCTGTGCCATCAAACAACTTTGTAAAGGTTTCAAAATGTTGCGTTGCCAACACTTCTGTTGGTGCCATAAGTGCGGATTGCATACCGTTTTTTGAGGATGAATATACAATGGCCGCTGCAACTGCAGTTTTACCACTACCAACATCACCTTGTAAAAGTCTATTCATTTGTTTGCCCTTTTGCATATCGGCAACAGCTTCTTTTACTGCTCGTTTCTGTGCGTTTGTTGGGGTAAATGGCAAAAGACCGAAAAACTCTTCCGTATAATCTTTTTGGACAATATTTTTTGTCTTTACTTCTTTATTCTCATTTTTTAATGAAAGTAAACTCAACTGCAAAATAAAAAGCTCATCGAAAATCAGTCTTTCCCTTGCCTTTTGCAAGTCTTCATCATTTTTTGGAAAATGTATATTTCTTATTGCAGTATCAAGAGAAACAAGATTATATTCTTCTACAATTTCACTTGGAAGATATTCGGGAATATTTTCAATCTTTTCCAAAGCGTTCTGTACTGCTGACTGAATTGTTTTTGAAGTTATTTTTTTGTTCTGTGGATAAATAGGCTTGATTTCAACACTTTGTGTTGACTTTATGAACATAGGAGAAACCATTTCTCTTGCCGAAAATTTTCCAAGGGTTATTTTGCCAAAAAATAGGTACTCTTCACCACTTTTCAGCATTTTGTCAATGTATTTATTGTTAAAAAATGTTGCAGCAACAACATCGTCCCCATCAGTAATAGTGGCTTTTGCAATAAGCATTCCACCACGGACTCTTTCGTTTTTCACAGGGAACATAACTGTTCCTTTAATGCATACATTCTCACCAATCAGGCATTGGGAAATGGGAAGAATATTACTCCAATCCTCATAAGCACGGGGATAAAAACGCAAAAGTTCCCCGACAGTTGACACACCAACAGAACGGAACGCCAAAGCCTTGGCTTCCCCAATACCTTTAATGTATCTAATGTCATCGGAGAACTTCATAATTTCACCTTATTTTTATATGTTAAATACCATTATACAAATTAAACGGCATTTGCTTTAAATTCAACCAGTTAATATCACTTGATAAGACCGTGTATCCCGTTCTAAAAACTACCGGAACAAAGGGATATTCTTCTGCAAAAATCTCATAGTATTCCTTTTCGGTAATCTCACCTGCACGATACTTAAAATATTCCGTAGCCGCCTTACCTGACTTGTCTATTCCGGTACTAAGCTTTGTGCCTTCCATAAAGAATCGGCTAATATCCATTGACCCGTCAAGCTTTATCTCACCAAGATACATATCGTAATTTCCTGATGAAATCCGTTGAGAGTAATCGGCAAAGGACAAAACCTGAACATTAATCAAAAAGCCACATTCCTTAAGGGAATCCGCAATATTATATGCGGCAGCAACACGGAATTGGTTATCTTTGTTAACAATGAGAGAAAGTGCAAGGGTGTATGCACCGTTTGTCTTTGCACTACCGGAATACCTCGTATATCCACATCGGTCAATAATACTATTTGCTAATTGACTATTTCCCTTTGTTTCAACTTTTGTAACACTACCTGCAATCGTACTTTCAGGAGCAATAGGCAATTTAACTCCAACTGCATGTCCCTGATACGAAGAAAGTGCAATATTGTCACTATCTATTTTTGCAGCAATAGCACTTCTTATATATTTGTTCAATGCTCCTCGGTTGCTGTTAAGTCCGAGAAAAACCATATTGCTCAAAGTAATTTTTTCTGTTGTCCCAACTGAAACCTTATATTGCTCATCGGACAAGTCGCTAAAAAACACATCAACCATTCCAATGTTAAGTGCATCCTCAACACTTTCACGATTGCTGATTTCAACAAGGGAAATAAATGTATTTCCGTCTGCAACACTTACTAACTTATCTTGAGCAAAGCTATATTTACCACTACCTGCAGGAATTGAAGTTTTACTGTCTGCTGTACCTTTTTTTACAATGGGGAAATCAAGCTTTCCCGCAACATAAAGGTCTTTAAAATTAAGGTTAAAGCTTACAGTATAATCATCAATCACCTGTGGATTAGTAATTCCATCCAGATTATTTCCCCAATAGTAAGATGCCTTTGCAAGGTTAAAGGAATATACCACATCATGAGCATTTATGTTTTCATGTCCCTTGCAGGTGATGTTACTTTTAATTCTTACCGTTGCAGTTTTACCGTTTATCTCAATACTATCAGCAATAACGTCTGTTGTATCATAATTGCTATCAACAGAAAATAAAGGCTCATAAATAAACATACTTAAATAAATATTTTCGTAACATTCAGCAAAAAACGGATTTATTCCGTCAGTCTTATTATAAGGCAAAACAACCTTTCCGTCCGTTATGGCAAATGAATTATCTGTGGTTGTTGACTCCTCAGGGGGTTCCGTAGTGCTTTCCTCCACATTTTCCTTACCCTTACAAGCAGAAAAACACAAGCAGAGACACAAAATTAAAGCTATTAATCTTGTAAGCTTTTTCATTCACCACTCACCTCACAGTTACGGCTTCAACATTTACAGTCTTTCCAGTATTTCTGTCTATCGTAAAGACACAGCCCTGCATAAAGCAAGGAGTATCCGCAGTTTCAAACATAGTTGTGAAACCTTTTCTGAACTTATCAATAATTATCTCTTTTTTCACGCCGAGCACTGATTCTTCCGGTCCTGTCATGCCCAAATCCGTAATATATCCCGTGCCGTTTGTCATAATTTGAGCATCAGAAGTCTGAATATGAGTATGTGTGCCAAAAATTGCACTGACTTTTCCGTCAAGATAATATCCGAGAGCCTTTTTTTCAGCAGTAGCCTCTGCGTGAAAATCAATTAAGATAATATTAGTTTCCTTTTTTATTTCTTCAATTATTTCGTCCGCCTTACTGAATGGGTCAAGATGTCCTTCAAGCCAGACTCTGCCGAGAAGATTAATCACACCTACCTTGTAAGCGCCCTTATCAATTATTCCCCAGCCTTTTCCCCATACTCCGTCACCGAAGTTTGCAGGACGAATAATATTCTCGTTGTTGTCGAGATACTCAAAAATCTCTCGTCTTTTAAAAGAGTGATTTCCACCTGTTATAAAATCTGCACCACTTGTGAAAATATGGTTACAGGAATTTGGCAACATTCCGTTTCCAACAGCAGAATTTTCACCATTTACAATACAAACATCAATATTATTCTTTCTTTTAAAATCTGAAAGTGTTTTGCGAAGGAAATCGCACCCTTGAGCACCAACAACATCTCCAACGCACAAAATTCTTATTTCGCGTGACATAAGCACACCGTTTCTATATATAGATTTAATTTATTTTGCCCCGAAGCCGAAAGACCACGGGGCATAATTTGTTAGTATTATTCAAAGTGTTTAAAATTAGATGGATTTTTGCTTTTGAGACCGCTGGCTTACGAGTGTAAGTTAAGGGCGAAAAAGTGAAAAGGAGCTAATTTTATCACTTTGCAAAATCAATAACCCTATTTTCTCTCACAATATTAACCTTGATTTGTCCTGGATATTCAAGTTCATCTTCAATCTTCTTTGCAATATCACGAGCGACAATAACCATCTTTTCGTCAGAAACCTGTTCTGGATTAACCATAATTCTGATTTCACGACCTGCCTGAATTGCAAATGATTTTTCAACACCCTCGAATGATGTTGCGATTTCTTCAAGTTTTTCAAGACGCTTGATGTAGTTCTGAACATTTTCACGTCTTGCACCCGGACGAGCAGCAGAAATAGCATCTGCAGCCTGAACAAGTACAGCAACAATAGTTTTAGCCTCAATTTCACCATGGTGAGCCTGAATAGCGTGAACAACTTTGTCGTTTTCCTTGTATTTCTTAGCAGCCTCAACACCAAGTTCAATGTGAGTGCCTTCAAATTCACGGTCAAGAGCCTTACCGATATCGTGAAGAAGACCTGCACGCTTAGCCTGTTTAACGTCAGCACCAAGTTCCTGTGCCATAAGACCTGCTATGTATGAAACCTCAAGAGAGTGGTTGAGTACATTCTGACCGAAACTTGTACGGTATTTAAGTTTACCGAGAAGTTTAACAAGTTCAGGATGAACACCGTTAACGCCTGCGTCAACAACTGCTCTTTCACCTGTTTGTTTAATTGTCTGTTCAACCTCACGCTTTGATTTTTCAAACATTTCCTCAATACGTGCAGGATGAATTCTACCGTCCTGAATAAGTTTTTCAAGTGTAAGACGAGCAACCTCACGGCGAACAGGGTCAAAGCTTGAAACAGTAATTGCTTCAGGAGTATCGTCAATAATAAGGTCAACACCTGTAATTGTTTCAAGAGTTCTGATATTACGACCCTCACGGCCGATAATTCTACCCTTCATTTCGTCATTTGGAAGTGCAACAACGGAAACTGTTGCCTCTGCAGCGTGGTCAGCTGCACAGCGCTGAATTGCACCTGAAATAATATCACGAGCAAGATTATCGCTTTCATCACGAGTTCTCTGTTCAAAATCAAGGATTTTGAGAGCCTTTTCGTGAGTAAGCTGTTCGTCAAGTTCTTGCATAAGAAGAGCCTTTGCCTGTTCTTTTGAGTAGCCACTGATTTTTTCAAGCATTTCAAGCTGACTGCGTTTAAGCATTTCAACTTCTTCCATTTTCACATCAGCAGCCTTGATTTTTTCAGCAAGTACTTCTTCTTTCTTTTCAAGGTTTTCAGTCTTTTTGTCAAGATTTTCTTCTTTTTGAACGATTCTGCGTTCTTGTCTTTGAACCTCTGCGCGTCTTTCACGAAGTTCCTTGTCAACTTCGTTTCTTAACTTGTGTATTTCGTCTTTAGCCTCAAGAATAGCCTCTTTTTTCTTACTTTCAGCAGTCTGGACTGCCTGATTAACAATTCTTAATGCTTCTTCGTTAGCGGAGCCGATTTTAGCCTCTGCAACCTTTTTGCGATAAACACCGCCTGCAACAAAGCCCAATGCCCCTAATACAACAGCAGAGACAACGGCAATAACGACAGCCACACCTATAGAAATCATAGGATTTGTCCCTCCCTAATAATAAATATTTAATTTCGCTCTATATAAAATATGTAAGGAAATTAAGTTGAGTTAGCACAGAACAACACTATTCCATACTATCTATATTATTTTACACAAAATTAAACACGGTGTCAAGACGACATTGGGTTAATTTGTAAAAAGTTGAACACAAAATATAAATTGGAGTTTGTCGGGGAAATGCAAAATGCAAAACGCAAAGTGCAAAATGTAGGAACTGCGTTGCGATTATTTAATAAAAATCAATTCGACGTTGTAGGGGCTGGCGTCCCCGACAGCCCGAACCAACTGCATAAATAAACCAACGGCGGGTCGTCGAGGGTGCGGGTGTCCGGTGGACACCTCTGCGGAGCA
>JAFYSE010000004.1 GCA_017546665.1 Clostridia bacterium
GTCTCACCTTCCGGTTCGGTCGGTGCTTCTGCTCCGCAGAGGTGTCCACCGGACACCCGCACCCTCGACGACCCGCCGTTGGTTTATCTGTAAGGTTGGTTCGGGCTGTCGGGGACGCCAGCCCCTACGAAAAGAGTTCGATAAATTATAATTTGTGAGAATTACGCATTATGCATTACGCACTATGATTTGTTTCGTAGTGCTTTTTATTTCTTCAACATTCTTGCTATGATATGTCCTTTTTGAAATTTTTTTGTAATATTTTGTAACAAACTGCACAAATGCCTGTAATGAAATTTGTTACCAATTTGACTATTTTGTGCAAAAAGCACTTGAAATCACTTTTTTGTAGTGATAAAATGTATGTATATAAGTAGAATTATGCTTTGATGAAAAATGTGAGGTGATGAAATGGCGGACGTACAAAACAATTTCGAAGCACAGGTTCCCGTGTATCTTTTCCATCAGGGCAACAACGCTCGAGCTTATGAATATATGGGTGCTCATCGTGTGGATGACGAAACAGTTGTCTTTAGAACCTGGGCTCCAAATGCGGTTTCGGTCAGCGTTACAGGTGACTTTAACGGATGGAATGACGAGACTGACAAAGCCAAACGTATTACAGCAGGTGGCATTTGGGAGGCTTATGTTAAAGGTGTAAAGCTTTTTGATTCATATAAATTCTGTATCACAACAAAAGACGGCAGAAAGCTTATGAAGGCTGACCCTTACGGTTACCATACACAGACTCGACCCGACAATGCCACAAAATATTATGAGTTAGGTTCATACAAATGGACTGATGATAAATGGGAAAAGGCTAAACGAGAACGGGCACAGTATGATAAGCCTGTTAATATCTACGAGGTGCATTTCGGTTCATGGAAGCAGTATGAAGATGGAAATTTTTATTCATATCGTAAAATGGCAGATGAACTTATTCCTTATGTTAAGGAAATGGGATATACACATATTGAGTTTATGCCACTTACAGAATTTCCGTTTGATGGCTCTTGGGGTTATCAGGTAACAGGTTATTTTGCAGCAACATCACGATATGGCACTCCTGACGATTTGATGTATCTTATTGATATGTGCCATAAGAATAATATTGGTGTTATTCTTGACTGGGTACCTGCTCATTTCCCAAAGGATGCACACGGACTTTATGAGTTTGATGGTACTGCTTGTTATGAATATGCAGATGTGAGAAAAGGTGAACACCTTGAATGGGGAACAAAGGTATTTGACTTTGGCAGAAACGAGGTTCAGTCCTTCCTTATTTCAAGTGCTATGTTCTGGCTTGATAAATACCATATTGATGGTCTTCGTGTTGATGCGGTTGCTTCAATGCTATATCTTAACTATGGCAGAGAAGATGGCCATTGGATTGCAAACAAGGATGGTGGGGTTGAAAACCTTGAAACTGTCGCATTCTTAAATAAGCTCAGCATGAATGTTTTTCGTGATTATCACGGTAGCTTGTTGATAGCAGAAGAAAGTACTGCTTGGCCGATGGTTACAAAGCCTGTATTTATGGGTGGTCTTGGTTTTAACTACAAATGGAATATGGGTTGGATGAATGATATTCTCCGATATTTCTCAACGGACCCTCTTTACAGAAAAGGTAACCACGGATGTATTACGTTCTCATTCTTCTATGCTTTTTCAGAGAATTTTATCCTGCCAATCTCCCACGATGAGGTTGTTCACGGTAAATGCTCTCTCATTAATAAAATGCCGGGTACTTACGAAGAAAAATTTGCAGGGGTAAGAGCTTTTATGGGATATATGATGGCTCATCCCGGTAAAAAACTCATGTTTATGGGTAGTGAATTCGGTCAGTTTATTGAGTGGAATTACAAACAGGAGCTTGATTGGTTGCTTTTACAGTATGATGCACACAAACAGTTGCAGAAATATTTTAAAGATTTAAACCATTTCTACAAGGACAATGCTCCACTTTGGCAGGTTGACCATTCATGGGAAGGCTTTTCTTGGATTTCAGCGGACGACAACGACAATTCAGTAATCGCATTCCGTAGAATTGACGAAAAAGGCAAGGAAATTATTGCAGTTTGCAACTTTACCCCTGTTGAGCGTAATGGTTACAGAATCGGAGTTCCTGCAAAAGGTAACTACAAGGTGATTTTCAATTCTGACGACATTTGCTATGGTGGCTCGGGTAAAGGGCAAAAAGACAAAATCAAATGGGAAAAGACTGCTATGCACGGATTTGAGCAAAGTATTTCCCTTGATTTACCACCAATGTCAACAATTTATCTTAAAAAGACAAGATAATAAAATATACTAACATCCATTTAAGGAGGAAAAAATATGGCAAGAAAACAAGAGTGTATTGCAATGCTTCTTGCAGGCGGTCAGGGAAGCCGTCTCGGAATTCTTACAAAGAACATTGCTAAACCTGCTGTTCCTTACGGCGGTAAATACAGAATTATCGACTTCCCACTTTCAAACTGTGTAAACTCCGGCATTTCAACTGTTGGTGTTTTGACACAGTATCAGCCTCTTGAACTTAACGACTACATAGGAAACGGTCAGGCTTGGGATTTGGACCGTGCTAATGGTGGTGTACACATTCTTTCACCTTATCAGCAGATTAAGGGTACAGAATGGTATAAGGGTACTGCAAATGCGATTTATCAGAATATTAATTTCATTGACCGTTATGACCCTGAATATGTTGTAATCCTTTCAGGTGACCATATTTACAAGATGGACTATAACAAGATGTTAGAGTACCACAAGGAAAAAGGTGCTGCTTGTACAATCGCAATGCTTGAGGTTTCTTGGGAAGAAGCAAGTCGTTTCGGTCTTATGATTTTAAATGACGACAACTCAATCAGCGAATTTGAAGAAAAGCCAAAGAATCCAAGAAGTAATAAGGCATCAATGGGTGTCTATGTGTTCACTTGGAGCAAGCTTCGTCAGTATCTTATTGACGATGAAAACGACCCAGAATCAAGCAACGACTTTGGTAAGAACGTTATTCCAAAGATGCACGCAGATGGGGAAAAGATGTTTGCATATCTCTTTGACGGATATTGGAAAGACGTTGGTACAATCGATAGCCTTTGGGAGGCAAACCTTGACCTTCTTAATCCAAAAGTTGACCTTGATTTGTCAGACACAAGCTGGAGAATTTATGCAAAAACTCCTGCTTCACCACCACATTATATCTCTGAAAACGCACAGGTTCAGAACTCAATGATTTCTGAAGGTTCAAGAGTTTATGGTAATGTTGATTACTCAATTCTTTTCAATGATGTTGTTGTTGAAGAGGGTGCAGAGGTTAAATATTCAATCGTAATGCCGGGTACAGTTATTAAAAAGGGTGCAGTTGTTCAATATGCTATGATTGCAGAAAATGCAGTTATTGAAGCAGGTTCTATTGTTGGTTTAAGCCCTGAAGACTGTGCAAAGCGTGACGATTGGGGTGTTGCAGTTGTTGGTGCAGGTGTTACTGTACACGAAGGCACAGCAGTTGCTCCAAAAACACAGGTTAGCGAAGATGTAGTAAAGGAGGTTAAATAAAATGACAGGTAAGAATATTGTTGGTATTGTTTTCTCAAATGCTTATGATGAATGTATAAGCGAACTTACAGGTATCCGTACAATGGGTTCAGTTCCATTTGCTTGTCGTTACCGCCTTATTGACTTTGCTCTTTCAAACATGGTAAACAACGGAATTGAAAAGGTTGGTGTTCTCACAAAGAGCAATTACCAGTCACTTATGGACCATGTGGGTACAGGTAAGCCTTGGGATTTATCCCGTAAAAATGACGGTCTTTTCATTCTTCCTCCTTTCTCAACTAATGAAACAGGTGGAAACAGAGATAAACTCGCATCCTTAAAGGGTAGTATGGGATTTATTAGTCGTTCGGATGAGGAATACGTTCTTCTTACAGATTGTAATACGGTTATAAACCTTGATATTGAGGCACTTATGGATTACCATACAGAGAAAAACGCCGATATGACAATCGTTTATAAAAAAGGTAAAATGCCAAACCTTACAGATGTGATTGTTCTTGACTTGAATGAAGATAACAAGGCAGAAAAGGTTTCAATTTCTCCTGTTACTAACGGGGATGTTAATTTCTCACTCAATGTAATCCTTATGAAAAAGGCTCTTCTTGAAAGACTTATTAACGATGCAATCAGCCTTAATTACAAGGATTTTGAGTCCGATATTATTCAAAGAAATATTGACAATCTTAAGGTTTATGGCTACGAAGCAAAGGGCTATTCGGCAGTTATTGAGTCATTACAGAGCTATTTCAATATTAATATGGAGCTTTTAAATCCTGAGAATTGTGACGACCTTTTCAACAGAGAAAGACCAATTTATACAAAGGTTCGTGACGATATGCCTGCAATTTATGGCGTAGGTTCAAAGGTTAAAAACTCACTTATTGCTGACGGCTGTATTATTGAAGGTACAGTTGAAAACTCAATTCTCTTCCGTGGAGTAAGAGTTGAAAAGGGAGCAGTAGTTAAAAATTCAATCGTTATGCAGGATGTTTTTGTAGCACAGAACGCAACGCTTAACTGTGTTGTTGCTGACAAGAGTGTTGTAATTACACCAAATAAGACTCTTTCAGGGGCAGAGAGTTATCCTGTTTACATAGGTAAAGAGATAGTTATCTAAATGCAGTCTTTTTGCGAAATTTCACTTTTTCATCAAAAGCCCAAGCATTTATAAATGAATATTGTAGGGGCGTGTCTCCGTGCACGCCCGCTTTTGATACGATTTGTTTATTTTTGAAAGGAAAACAATATGAAAGTTTTATACGTTTCAAGTGAGGCACTTCCCTTTAAGGCGAGTGGTGGTTTAGGTGACGTTGCAGGTAGCCTTCCACAAGCACTTCGCAAAAGACTTATCGGTGCAAGGGTTGTAATGCCTTTATATGACACAATTAGTCAGGAACTTAAAGATACAATGAAATTTGTAACAAGCATTTCTGTTCCTGTTGCATGGAGAAGACAGTACTGCGGTATTTTTGAAGCAAAAGCAGGTGGAGTAATCTACTATCTTCTCGATAATCAGTATTATTTCAAGCGTGATACTCTTTACGGATATTATGACGATGCAGAGCGTTTTGCATTCTTTGCTCGTGCAGTTCTTGAAATTATTCCGCATATTGAATTTAAGCCTGATATTATCCATTGTAACGACTGGCAGTCAGCTTTGACTCCTGTTTATTACAACACACTTTATGCAACTCGTCCAGGTTACGAAAACATCAAAACTGTTTTCACAATTCATAACATTCAGTATCAGGGTACTTATGGTATGGACCTTTTGGGTGATGTTGTAGGGCTTCCTGAAAGTGCTGCATCACTTCTTGAATATGACGGTGACTGCAACTTTATGAAGGGTGCTATTGAGTGTGCAGATAGAGTTACTACTGTTTCTCCATCTTATGCTAATGAAATTCTTGACCCTTGGTATTCTCATGGTCTGGACCCAATTCTTAATCAGCGCTCATGGAAACTTTCTGGTATTCTCAATGGTATCGACACAATTCTCTATAACCCTGAAACAGATAAGGATATTGAGGTTAATTACACAGCCGAAGATTTTGTAGAAAAGAAAAAGATTAACAAGGCAAAATTACAGGAGTATTTCGAACTTCCCGTACGTGAAGACGTGCCAATGATTGGTATGGTTACCCGTCTTGTAGGACATAAAGGTCTTGACCTTGTAAAGGCTGTTCTTGAAGAATTACTCGCAACAACTGATGTTCAGTTTGTAGTGCTTGGTTCAGGCGAATGGCAGTATGAAAGCTTCTTTAAAGAGATGGCAGATAAATACCCTGACAAAATGGGGCTTAAACTTGGATTTATTCCATCACTTTCAAAGAAAATCTATGCAGGCTGTGACTTGTTCTTAATGCCTTCTAAGAGTGAGCCTTGCGGACTTTCACAGATGATTTCCCTTCGTTACGGCACTATTCCAATTGTCCGTGAAACAGGTGGTCTTCGTGACAGTATCAAGGATAGTGGCGATGGCGAGGGTAACGGATTTACATTCTCAACCTACAACGCTCACGATATGCTCTACACTATTAGAAGAGGTATTGAAGGATATTCTAACAAAGAAGGTTGGAATATTCTTGTTAAACGTGCTATGGAATGTGACAATAGCTGGGGCAAATCCGCAAACGAATATATCCGACTTTATAAATCAATTCTTAAATAAAAATACTTTTAAAGGGTGAGGCTTAGTCCTCACCTTTTTATATGTAAATTATAACTATATATTATTTATTGATGGTAAAATAGGCTATGGTGGTATGGTAAAATAGGCTATGGTGGTATGGTAAAATAGGCTATGGTGGTATGGTAAAATAAGCTACGGTGGTATGGTAAAATGAGCTATGGTTCAGTTTGTTTAACTTCCGTCCGATAAATCCCAATTTGTTCATCTGAATTTGCTTGAAATAGCTAATGAAATATGCTAATATCAATGTGTTAAAAATGGTTGATAGGTGATAATATGATTAGAAAAATCATTTCAATTATATGTGCTGTGTTGTCGCTTTTGGGATTTCCTGTAGGTGAACAGAAACTTTCTAATTCTGGTGCAAGTGCTGAGGCTGTGGAGTTGTATTCATACATCTGTGATGTGTATGGAGAATATATAATTTCAGGTCAGCAGGAGTCAACTTGGGTTGATGGCGAGCAATACGAATTTGAATACATATATGAAAACACAGGAAAATACCCTGCAATTCGTGGGCTTGACTATATGAATGACGATTTTGAGGGCGTTAACAGACGAGCAATCGAATGGCATGAAAAAGGTGGAATTGTTACAATTTGTTGGCATTGTGGAAGTGATTTCAGTGGTAGTTGGGCAGAGAGTATGAATACTGAAATTACTGATTGGGACAAGGCACTCAAAGAGGGAACTCCCGAATATGAAAAACTCATAGCAGGTATGGATAAGGGTGCAAAAGCCTTACTTGAACTTAAAGAAAAAGGTGTTCCTGTGCTTTGGCGACCATTCCATGAGTCTGACGGTCAATGGTTTTGGTGGGGCAAAGGTGGAAATACTAATTTTAAGAAACTCTGGAAGTTGATGTATGAAAGATACACAGAATATTGGGGGCTTGATAATCTTATTTGGGTTTTAGGTCTTTCCGAGCGTGGTGAAGATTATCGAAAGTGGTATCCCGGTGACAGATACGTTGATATTGCAGGTGCAGATTCGTATATTGACGGGTCAAACGAAAATCTTTATGAGAATGTAAGAAAAGTTGTGGGAAGAAAGATGCCGATTTGCTTTCACGAATGTGGTAAAATCCCAACCGTGGAAGAATTACAATCAACAAATGCAAATTGGGTTTGGTTTATGGCTTGGCATACGGAATATATGGTTGACAGAAACGATATAAACGACTTGAAAGTAATTTACAATGATGAATATGTAATCACTTTGGATGAATTACCCGAGTGGAGATGAAACGGAGCTTCGGCTCCGTTTTTTTTGGTGAAAACACATATATTATGTGGACTTTTGTCTTGTTTAGTGTTATACTTAAAATATGTATAAGTATAATTATGCCTATTTTTAGGAGGCTTTTAAAAATGAGAATTTTAAGAGTTGCTGTAACGATAGTTTTTGTTGTTACAACTGCGTTATTTTTTATGTTTTTTGTTAAAGAAAAAATGACGGTGGACAAGACTATGCCGGTTATTAAAATTGATGAAGAAATACTGAATGTAAATATTGATGCCACAGATGAAGAGTTTCTTCAAGGTGTTACTGCTTTCGATGAAAAGGACGGAGATATAACTGAAAAAATCATTGTTGAATCCGTTTCAAAATTCCTTAGTAAAGGCGTTTGCAAAGTAACATATTCCGTGTCAGATAGCAACAACAATGTGACTAGTGCTACAAGAAAAATTCAATATAAAAATTATGAGTCACCAAAATTTGCAATAACAAAGTCACTTTGTTACTCAATATATGAAACAATCGACCTTACAGATGCTATTGAGGCAAGGGACTGTATTGATGGTAATGTTTCAAGAAACATAATTGTTACATCAGAAGATTTTGTAAAATCTGTTGCAGGTGTTTTTGAAATTGAAGTTTCCGTTACCAACAGTAAGGGAGATACATCCATAATCAATGTCCCCCTTGTTGTTGAAGATAGAAGCATTTCTGCTCCCAAAATCGAATTAAGTGAATATTTGATTTATCTTAATATTGGGGAAACAACAGATTTCTCAAAGTATGTTGTCGCGGCAATAGATGGAGCAGAAAACAATCTTACTGACTCATTGAGGATTGAGTCAAGCGTAGATTTCAATAAGGCAGGAACATATAGTGTTCACTATTATGTAACTGATGCCAAGGGTGCACAAGGACACACAATTTTAAATGTTATTATAGGTTGATATTATGAATATTTTTAATAAAAGAATTGAAGTATATAGTATAGTGCGTGACCTGATAAAAAATATCTGGGTAATATTTATGGCAGCGCTTATTGGCTTCATGGGAGTTTATATTGCCACAAAAAGTGTGTACACACCTGAATATACAGCAACATCAACCATTATTGTTAATGCAAAGAGCTCCAGTACGGGGTCATATTCACTTTTTTCTGTTTCTGTTGAAATGACAGAGGTTATTTCTAGGGTTCTTGTTGAACCGACAGTTAAAGAAGAGGCAATTAAAATTACTGGGGATAAAAGTTTTGATGGAAAGTTAACGGCAGATGTATATAAAGGAACAAACTTTATACATCTCAGCGTTACGAGTGATAGTCCACAAAAGGCTTATGACCTTTTGGTGGCAGTTTTAGAAGCATATCCAAATGTCTCTGATAGCGTGTTTGAAAACGTAGTTATTTCAATAATCGGAACACCGAAGGTTCCACATTCACCATCAAACACAGTTTCAACAGTTAACAAACTTCGTGTAGTTTTTGTGTGCGTGGGTCTTGTTGCAGTACTTGTTGTGCTTCTCTCAGTTTTACGTGATACTGTAAAAGATGAAGAAGATTTTAAGGATAAGATAGATGCTAAATTGCTTGGTGTAATTCCTCATGAGAAAAAAAGTCTTAGTTTCAAGGAACGTTTGCAAAAGAAAAACAAAGCTTTACTTATCCATAATAATAGTTTTATCAGTTTGAAATTCGTGGAGAACTATCATAAAATTGCTGCAAAATTTGAGCATATTAATCGTAACAATGGTGCAAAGGTTTTTGCAATAACAAGTGTGGCAGAAAATGAGGGTAAATCTACAACGGCTTCCAATATCGCGATTTCTCTTGCTGACCGTGGCCACAAAGTTATTCTTGTTGATGTTGACTGCAAAAAGCCTGCCCTATATAAGATTTTTGACAAAGAATTTAGTGAGAATTCGGAGCTTGGGTACTTGATGAACGGAAAAGTGAAAAGTCAGGAATATGAATTTAAAACGTACAAACGGACTTCGCTCTATCTTGCTTTGAACACATCTCCGTATAAAGAATTGGGAGAATGGATAGAGAAAGGCAGATTTTCTAATGTAGTTGATGCAATGAAAGAGCAAGTGGACTACGTTGTTTTGGATACTGCACCTTTGTCAGCAGATGCATGTGTTACAGATATAGCAAAACTCGCAGATGAAACGATATTTGTTGTAAGAACAGACACAGCATACACTGCCAATATTAATGACGCTATTGCGATAATCAATGAGGTTGGAGGACGAGTTGGAGGTTGCGTTTTAAACGACGTACATAACACTTTTTCACCTTTTGCTATGGCTGGTACGGATGAAACAGGATATTACTACGGCAAAGGCTATGGTAGGTACAGTAAATACGGAAAGTACGGAAAATATGGTAAGTATGGTAAGTACAGTAAGTATGAGCAATATAGTAAGTATGCAAGTCCATATCTGGATGATGATTCAGATGAGGATGAAGAATAAGGAAGTGGTTGAAAATGAATCAGACTGATAATAAAAACAGAACAACCACCAAAAAAAATGAAGGCATTGAAATCAGAGTCCATGACATTGAAAAGGGTGTCAGGAGATTTGGATGGTTATGTGTTGTGTTTGCACTTGTGTTTGGAGCAGTAGCGTTTATATATGAACAGGTTCGCTTTACACCTCGTTATACTGCTGAGGCAACATTTACTGTAAGCACACAGAATAAATCCACCTTAATCGGTGGTGCATCGGTATATTCCTTCTACTACGATGCCGCAACAGCAAATCAATTGACGGAAACATTTCCTCTTATCCTTGAGAGTAATCTTCTTCAAGATGCAGTTTGTGAGGAGTTAGGTTTTAATTCTATGCCGGCGTCCCTTTCAGCAAATACGGTTGAGGGTTCAAACATGTTTACAATTAAGGCGACATCAAAGGACCCGAAGCTTTCCTATGATGTGCTAAACGCTGTAATGAAAAATTATCCGGATGTTGCAAAATATGCAGTTGGTAATATGCAATTTGAGATGATATCTGCACCAACAATTCCTTCAACACCTTCAAATAGTAACGATTACATAAGTTCAGTTGGTATGGCGGCAGTTATTGGTGTTGTTTTGGGTTTTTGTATTATTGCACTTTATGCATATAGTCGTAACACAATCAAGGATAAAAAAGATGTTAAGGAAAAATTGAATATCGAGGCAATTGGTATAATTCCTAATGTAAGTTTTAAAAAGCATACAAAGGAAATTAATCGTGCTATTCTTTGTACCAATGAAAAGGTGGATAGAACATTTTATGAATCCATTAGGGTGTTAAGGAATGTTTTAAAGAATTCATTGAAGCCAAACGAGAAGGTTGTTATCGGCACAAGCACTGCACCAAGTGAGGGTAAAACCACAGTTATTACAAATCTTGCGTTGACTATGGCAGAATCGGGAAAAAAGGTTTTGTTAGTTGATGGCGACTTAAGAAACCCAAGTGTAGCGGAACTTCTAGGGATTGATTCCAATAATTTAGATTATAAAATTGAGACATCAAAATATAAAATTGCATACCTTAACGAGTACGGAATTTATTTTATGGTAATAAAAATAGATAAGGGTAACTTTTTTAAAAACATCAATTCGGCATATATAAAAGAAGTTTTTGATTCCGTACGAAATCAATTTGACATCGTGTTTGTAGATACCCCACCCTGTGGTCTTGTGTCAGATGCCCTTTTCTTTGCACAAGCAGCGGACGCAGCTTTCTACGTTGTATTGCAGGATATAGTGCAGACTACAAAAATCCAAAGTGGACTTAACAATCTTTTAGCGACGGATATAAATGTTATTGGTGGTGTGCTAAATGGTGTTGAGTCAGCACATTCGGGCTATGGCTATGGGTACAAACGATATGGTTACGGATACGGCTATGGCTACGGATACGGAAAGAAAAAACACAGAAGAAAAATTTAGAGGTTTAAAATGAAGAGAAACAGCGACTATCGCAACTTGTTGCGAAATATGGCAGTTGAGTGGGTTTATATTTTTTACTATGTGAAAAAATATAAAATCGCTCTGTTTCTCTATATTCTTTTGGGGCTTGTAGCAACGGCTATGTCGTTGGGAGGCTCTGTTGCTGCAAAGCATTTAATCGACGCGGTTATAAACAAATCTAATGATACAATTTTATTCCTTGCCGTTCTTACTGTTGGATTAGCAGTATTTCAACAAGTTTTTCAGGCAATAAGCTCCTACATTACTTCTGTTGTAAGCAGTCGCATCAGCAATGAAATCAGAGAAGATATTTACACAAAAATCTTAAATGCACAATGGGAAGAAATTTCTTCATATCACTCAGGGGATATTTTAAATCGTCTGGAAACAGATGTTAAAGTGGTTTCAAATGCAGTAATAGGATTCATTCCCAATGCGATAACTCGTCTTGCACAGTTTTTTGGTGCTCTTATCATTGTTCTGTATTACGATAAGACAATGGCTTTGATTGCTCTTATGAGTGCACCGTTTCTTTTCTTTTCGTCAAAAATTCTTGTTAAGACAATTAGAAAATATAGTCAGAAAAGCCGAGAAATCAATGGTGAGATACTGTCTTATTCTGAGGAGTCCGCTCAAAATCTTTTAACCATTAAGGCTTTTGGGTTAACAAAAGATTATATAGACAAATTCAAGCTTGTTCTTGAAGATTATCGAGACACCAAGCTGGCGTATGATAAATTCAGTATATTAATGACAATGATACTGTCGTTAATTGGGCTTGTTGTGTCTTATTGCTGTTATGGTTGGGGTGTTTACAGACTTTGGCAAGGAATGATTACCTTTGGTACAATGACCTTGTTCATTCAACTTTCGGGTATGTTGACGTCTTCCTTCAATTCATTGGCATCTCTCGTTCCTATGGCGGTTTCAACAGCAACCTCTGCAGGAAGAATTATGGAAATTACCGAATTGCCAAAGGAACTTGATGTAGATAGTGAGAAGGTCAACGAGATACTAGAAAAGGCGAAGGACAGTGGCGTCAGCATAAACTTTGATAATGTTACTTTTAAATATAAAGATGCTGAAAATAATGTTATTGAAAAGACAACGTTTAAAATAAACCCTGGTGAAACAGTTGCTTTGGTTGGACCTTCGGGAGAGGGGAAAACAACAATACTAAAATTGTTATTGGGAATTATGCCTGTAACTGATGGTGAAATAATCATTGAAACTCCTGAAGGTGAAAAAGTTTTAGTCTCTAATAGCACACGACGGTTTTATTCATACGTCCCACAGACGACGGATATTTTTTCAGGTACAATTAGAGAGAATCTTATTGCAGTTAAGCCTGATGCTACTGATGATGAGTTGCAAGAAGTAATAAGACTGTCTTCCCTTGAAAAACTTGTTTCATCCTTGCCAAAAGGAATTGAGACAATCGTCAACGAGCAAGGCGGTAACTTCTCACAAGGTCAGTTGCAGAGAATTGCAATAGCAAGAGCCCTTTTAAAGGATTCTATGATACTTTTAATGGACGAAGCGACCTCTGCTCTTGATGCAGAAACTGAAAAGGCTGTCCTTCAAGGCATAATGAAATCCAACCCGTCAAAAATCTGTATAATAACAACTCATCGTGAAAGTATGTTGAAACATTGCGACAGAGTATTCACTGTGGAGAGCGACGGTGGCATTATAGAAATCACTTGTTAAAAAATATATAAAATACATTGATAACACCTAATTTTTGTTCAAAATGTTCCATGGCGAATGTTGACACAAGCAAAAATTAGGTGTATTATTATATCGTGAGTAACTATATCTAAAAAATAAACATATTTCCTGATATGTGTCTAATTTGGCACGGGTGAAGGGGAGGAGACTTTTTATGAAAACGAGAATAGGAAGGCGTTTGCAAAAGGTAACGGCAGTGTTACTGACAGCTGTAATGGTGTTGTCGGTCTTTGCTGTTTTGCCTGCAGACTTGTTTAAGGCAAGTGCGGCAACAAATGTGAATTTTGATGACCGACTTGAGCTGGATTTCAATAACAACTGGAAATTCCATCTTGGAAACGAAACAGGTGCACATTTAAAAACCCATAACGATTCTGCTTGGACAGATGTTGAATTGCCACATGATTTCAGTATCTCTCAGAATTTCTTTTCAGATGGTGTAGAAGCTGAAAGTGGTAACTTGCCAGGCGGTATCGGTTGGTACAGAAAAACTTTTGTAATGCCTTCTGACGCACGTGATAAGTCAGTTATTCTTAATTTTGATGGTTCTTATAAGGATACCTATGTATATGTAAATGGTAAACTTATTGGTGAAAACCATTATGGCTATAACAGTTTCTCATTTGACATTACTGATTATCTTGTTTATGACGGAAAAACGGCAAATATTATCGCAGTTAAGGTTGAAAACCAGCTGCCTTCAAGCCGTTGGTATTCAGGTTCAGGTATTTATCGCGACGTTACAATGACAATAGTTGACCCTGTGCACGTTGACCTTTATGGCACACAGGTAACAACACCTAATATTGAAAGTTCAAATGGTAATGACGGTACTGTTCATGCTACGGTTACTCTTAATAATGACAATAGTTACGACCAGGTAGTAACTGTTACTGCACAGATTCTTGATGCCACCGGTGTTGCTGTGGGTACTTCTTCACAAACTGAAATTACAGCTCGACACAGTGGGGCAACAACAGTAACTCTTACACCTACTCTTGCAAATCCAAATCTTTGGAATTCATGGGATTTAGGCAGTCCATACCTTTACACACTTCGCACAACAATTTCTGAAAATGGAAAAGTAATTGATACTTACGATACAGAATTCGGCTATCGTTGGTTTGAGTGGGATGCTGACAGCGGATTCTCTCTTAATGGTCACAATTTAAAGCTTGAGGGCGTTTGTATGCACCACGACCAGGGTGTTCTTGGTGCGGCGCAGGAATATGACGCAATTTATCGTCAGGTAATGATTCTTAAGGATATGGGTTGTAACACAATCCGTACTTCTCATGGTACTCCATCAAGAGTA
>JAFYSE010000019.1 GCA_017546665.1 Clostridia bacterium
CTTTATAGCCCTTTGCCTGATATCCTTCTGGTGGAATAAGCATAGCAAGGTTTGTTTTACCACATGCTGATGGGAAAGCAGCACAGATGTACTTAACTTCGCCCTGTGGATTTTCGATACCAAGGATGAGCATGTGTTCAGCCTGCCAACCTTCGTTTTTACCCTGATAAGAAGCAATACGAAGAGCAAAGCATTTTTTACCAAGAAGAACGTTTCCGCCGTAACCTGAGTTAACTGAAATGATTGTGTTATCTTCTGGGAACTGGCAAATCCATCTCTTTTCAGCGTCGATGTCGCAACGGCAGTGGAGACCACGAACCCAGTCATTGCTTTCGTCGCCAAAAGCTTCCATAACCTTTGCGCCAACTCTTGTCATGATAACCATGTTGAGTACAACATAGATTGAGTCTGTAAGCTCGATACCAACTTTTGCAAGTGGTGAACCAACAGGGCCCATTGAGTAAGGGATAACATACATTGTTCTGCCCTTGTAGCTGTCTTTTGCAATATCATAAAGCATTGCGTATGCTTTTTCTGGGTCCATCCAGTGGTTTGTTGGACCTGCATCTTCTTCTTTCTTTGAGCAGATAAGAGTTCTGTCTTCAACACGAGCAACGTCGTTAACTGCTGTCTTATGGTAGTAACAGTCTGGAAGAAGTTCTTCATTAAGTTTTACAAGTTCGCCTGATGCACAAGCTTCTGCACGAAGAGCTTCAATCTGTTCTTCGCTACCGTCAATCCAAACGATATTGTCAGGTTTTACAAGTTCAACCTGTTTGTCAATCCACTCAAGAATTGACTTGTTCTTTGTGAGTGCCATAATAAATGTTCGCTCCTTTATATAAATTCATTTTGATAATAAAATAAGCCATATTCACCTATTTTGCAATATTATATACCAAATCCTGCATTTTTTCAATAGTTAAAATGTTAATATTTTATCAATTAAATATCTGACTTTTCTGTATATTATATATACAATTATAGTGATTCATCAGTTCTTATAGTCTTTTTCAATATCGGCAGTTGCTTTGCCATTCAAATCCATTTGGGCAACCGTACCCTTCAAAAATTCAAAATAACCCTGTGCTCCAACCATCGCACCATTGTCACCACAAAGGGATAAATCGGGCAAATACAAGTCCCAGCCCTTTTCTTTCGCAAGTTTTTCCATCCGCCCACGAAGTACTGAGTTTGCTGAAACACCACCTGCTAAAACAAGAGTTTTTTCATTATGCATATCCATCGCTTTTATTGTATTGTCGGCAAGGCAATTCACAACACCATTTATAAATGATGCACCCACATCGGCAGGGTTTAACTCATCACCCTTTTGATTAGCGTTGTGCACAAGATTTATTACAGATGTCTTAAGTCCTGAAAAACTGAAATCAAGCGGACATCCGTCAACACGTGGTTTTGGGAATTTGTACTTTGTATTATCCCCATTTTTTGAGATTTTATCAAGATTTACACCACCAGGATATGGAAGTCCTAAAGTACGTGCAGCCTTATCCATTGCCTCGCCTGCTGCATCATCACGAGTACGACCAATCACTTCAAAATCTGTATAGTCGTTCACCTTACAAAGGAGAGTGTTACCACCTGACACCACAAGACACATAAATGGTGGTTTAAGGTCTTTGTGAGTGATGTAATTTGCAGCAATATGTGAACGAAGATGATGCACGGGAATGAGTGGCTTTCCACTTGCAAGGGCGAGTCCCTTTGCATAGTTGACACCTACAAGCAAAGCCCCAATAAGCCCCGGTGCATAGGTAACCGCAATACCATCAACATCTGCAAGAGTACAGTTAGCATCACCAAGTGCTTTTTCAACTACTGCAGAGATGTTTTCTGTATGTAATCTTGATGCAATCTCAGGCACAACTCCACCAAATATTTTATGTTTTTCAATCTGTGTTGATACTACATTTGACAAGATATCTCTTCCGTCTTCCACAACTGCTGCTGCAGTTTCATCACATGAACTTTCAATAGCTAAAATTTTCATAATTAGTCCTCTAAATAATAAGTGTATATAAGTGCATCTTCCTGTGGTTTTGAGTAAAAGTTCTTTCTCTCACCAATCAATTTAAACCCACATTTTTCATATAATTTTATGGCATTTTCATTTGATTTTCGAACTTCAAGAGTGATGAAAAATGCCTTTTCTGCTTCACTTTGCTTAATCAAGTGCTTAACAAGTTTTTGACCGTAACCCTTGCCACGACAGTTGCCATTCACAGCAACATTTGTTATATAAACCTCGTTACAAATATTGTTAGCACCGATATATCCAAGCAAATTTTCACTGTCACGAAGCACATAAAACCTTGCTGTTTCGTTTGTTAGTTCATCTCTTAAAGATTGCTCACTCCAAGGCTCGGAAAAGCACTCTTTTTCCAAATCTGCAATTCCGGTAACATCCCCTTCTGTCATTTCACGGATGGTTACCGTGTTTTGAATTCTTTCAAGAATTTGTGGAAATTGACTTTCAAGCTGTTTCGCACATTCTTCATAAGCTTCAATAGGTCTGCCATATGGGTCAGGCACTTTTAAAACCACAATTTTGCTCTCGTCACAATGTCTTAAAAGCACTTGTTTGTGAGACTCACTCATACAGAAAAACAAATCAGTTGTAAGTAAGTGTTCAAGGTTGATATTTCTTGCTCGATGGTCGGAAATATCCACTCCACGATTTGATGCAACAAGAATTGAATTTATACTTACCGCATCACCTGAAAATGCACCCGCACCTGCACTACCCACTTCAATATCAGTTATTTTATTGTCATTAAGATATTTTTTGAACAATCCCTCTGCTAAAGGACTTCTGCAAGTGTTACCACTACAGATAAACATTATTTTTTTCATAAATTTCCTATTTATTTCGTGACGATGTGGGCATCGTCCCCTACATTATTATTAACCTTTTGCGTCATACCAAGTTTTGCCAGTGTTTACATCAGCACGGAGTCTTACTTTCATCTGACAAGCATTTTCCATTTCTTCCTGAAGAATTGCTGCTGCTTTTTCAATTTCGTTTTCAGGTGCTTCAACAATCAATTCGTCGTGTACCTGCAAAATAAGTTTGGCATCCATTTTTTCAAATTTAAGTCTATTGTAAACACGTACCATTGCGATTTTAATGATATCTGCAGCAGTGCCCTGAATTGGCATATTTCTTGCTACTCTTTCACCGAATGCACGGAGCATTCCGTTTGAAGAATTAAGCTCGGGAAGATATCTTCTTCTGCCCCAAAGGGTTGAAACATAACCTTTTTCCTTTGCATCCTTTGCAACGGTCTCCATATATTCATCAACACCGGCATAGTGACGAAGATAACCTTTTATATAATCATCGGCTTCTTTTCTTGTTACACCGATATCCTTTGCAAGAGAGAATGCACCGATACCATAAACGATACCAAAGTTAACTGCCTTTGCACGACTTCTCATCAATGGTGTTACCATTTCTAACGGCATATTAAACACCTGTGATGCAGTAACCGTATGAATATCAACCTCATCATTAAAGGCTTTAAGCATTTCTTTGTCATCTGCAATATGGCTGAGTACTCGAAGTTCAATCTGTGAGTAGTCGGCATCGGCTAAAAGACTACCTTCTTTTGCAACGAAGAATTTTCTCATTTCTCTGCCGATTTCTTTTCTTACAGGGATATTCTGCAAATTGGGTTCAGTTGATGAAATTCGCCCTGTGCGAGTTTCAGTTTGAATAAAGGAAGAATGAATTCTTCCATCTTCACCGATTACTTTCAAAAGTCCTTCACAGTATGTTGAATAGAGCTTTGAGAGAGTTCTGAACCACAAAATTTTATCAATAATTGGATTTTCATTCTGCAAACTTTCAAGCACGTCTGCGTTTGTTGAATATCCGCTCTTTGTCTTTTTCTTTGCAGGAAGTCCCATTTTTTCAAAGAGAATAACACCTAACTGCTTAGGTGAGTTGATATTAAATTCTTCTCCTGCAAGTTCATAAATTTCTTCTTGAATTTGTTTTAATTCAAGGCTTATTTTCTGTGTAAAATCAGCAATACCCTTACGGTCAACCATAAAGCCCAAATGTTCCATACTTGCTAGAACTTCTGCAAGTGGCATTTCAACCTTATAGAGCAAATCTTCTTGGCAATTTGACTCAATTTCAATCAAAAGTCGAGTACATACAGATTTCATCACTGCACATTCTTGCGCTAATGGCAAATCAGTTTTCACCTTTGGAATTGGTGCTTTGTATTCTTCACAAAGGCGTAATGGATTATATCCGTTTGCAGATGGATTAAGAATATATCCTGCAAGAGATGTGTCAAAAGCCATCCCCTTGATTTCAATATTGTTTAGAAATGCAAAGCGATATAAAAGTTTTGAGTTATCAGTATGTTTCTTGATGTTTTCATCTTCCAAAAGTGACTGCACAAACACAAAATACCCAAAGTTCATTGGCTCGAGATGATAAACAGTATTATCACACAAAAAACAGAATTGTGGATTATCCAAATCCTTATAATCAGCAGTAAAATATGCATTCTTCTCTGCTTTGATTTTATTTAAAAGGTCACTTGTATCAAAATCTGTTACAAAGTCAAGCTCCGTTGATTTTTCTTCTTTTTTCTCTGCAACAGTTGGTGCTGAAAAGTTTAATTTTTCGATAATCTTAAACATTTCAAGGTCAGCAAGTTTCTCCCTTGCCTTTACTTCGTCTGCATTCTGTGGAATTAAATCATTCAAACTACAATCTATTGGCACGTTGTTGATAATTGTACCAAGAGTGTAACTTAAAAATGCTTTTTCCTTATCTGTTACAAGTTTATTTTTAAGATTTTCTTTAATTTCGAGAGTATCAATATTATCGTAAATATTTTGAATTGTACCAAATTTTTGGATTAAATCCCCTGCTGTTTTCTGACCTACACCTGCAACACCGGGAATACAGTCGGAAGCGTCCCCTTGGAGTGCTTTAATGTCAATCATTTGAATTGGAGTAACACCATATTCTTCTTTAATTCTTGCAGGAGTATAAATTTCGGTTGTAGTTGTTCCCATTTTTGTATGAGGGAGCAAAACAGTAACATTATCACGAACAAGTTGGAATGAATCCCTATCCCCTGTTGCGATATAACACTCGTCACCATCTTTACACATTTCTGCAACTGTACCGAGAATGTCATCAGCCTCATAGCCTTCAAGAGATATGATTTTATAACCCAAGGTCACTAAAAGTTCCTTGAGTACAGGCAACTGTTGTGCAAGTTCAGGTGGCATCCCGTGACGATTAGCCTTGTATCCGTCATACATTTTATGTCGGAATGTAGGTGCTTTAAGGTCAAATGCGATTGCAACACCATCAGGCTTTACCTCATCACGAAGTTTCATTAAAATCGTTAAAAAACCATAAATACCATTAGTAAATCTACCATCTTTAGTAGATAGGGCACGGATACCATAAAAGGCTCTGTTTAAAATACTGTTACCATCAATTGCTAAAATTTTCATATCGCAACTCCAAAAATTTCGTAATTATAATTATTATAACATAATTCAAAACTAAATACCATATAAAATATAATTTTCAGGTTGATAGATTGGAGGTTTAGCTAATACTTATAATTTGTTCTGCAATTAAGCAGTTTAATTATTGCACAATATTTCTTTTTGTGGTAAACTCTAGATTAGTATAAAATTGTTTAGTGAAAAGGGGATAATTATGGCATTCGATTACAATAAAAGTACAGCACTTATTATTGGTATGACTGACACTGATGAAAAGGTTACTGCAGCGAGTGGCAGAATTTCAACTCAGGAAGGTACAGCACTTTCAATTTGGGATAAATCTCAGGACAAGGAAAAGAATGCGAACCTTATTGGTAAGGTTACAGCTTCCGGTCATACAAGTACCGTTGAACATACATATTTCCAACTTGCTTTCCAGAATGTTACTGCAGTTGTGGAACAGTTCATTATTGAATTCCGTCTTGCTTCATACACAGTTAAGTCAAGACGTTATGTAAACTTCAGTGATGCAGGTTTCTATGTGCCTGAATTTAATAATGAAGAAATCGAGAAATCATATAAAGCACATATGAGTAAAATGTTTACTCTCTATGATGAACTTTGTGCAAATGGTATTCTTCGTGAAGATGCTCGTTTTGTATTGCCATATTGTCTTTACAGTAATTTCTTCTGTTCCGTAAATGGCAGAGAATTTTTAAATATGCTTTCTGCTATGATTTGTGGCAGAGGTGCAAAATATCCCGAAATTAAGAAATTAGGTCTTGAACTTTATGAACAAGCAAAACAAAGAGCACCCGGAATCTTGTCAAGTTTTAACCCTGACAAGGTTGTAAATGATGTTCCTGACCTTTCATTTATCGAAGTTGAGCCTGAGCATACAGGAAAGCCAGTTGAACTTTTGGCATATACTCCTGATGCAGCAAAATGTGTTGCAAGAAATGCTCTTATTTCAAACAAAAATTGCAGTACAGAACAGATTGAAAAGATTATTGCAGATAACGAAACAACAGCAAAGATTGTTGAGGCAGTTGTTAAATGCAAACGACCAAGACCACTTGAATGTGCAAACTATACCTTCCGTTTTAACAATGTTTCGCTTTCTTGTATCACTCACTTTGCTCGTCACAGAATTCAGTCAATCGAAATTCCTGAGCTTATTAAAACAGACAGAATGAGTTATATTATTCCACCTGTGTTAAAGGATAAGCCTGAGCTTTTAGAAAAGTATAAAAATGCTTTCAAAGAAACTGCAGAGGAATATGCAAGACTTAAAAATCTTGGTGTTAAGGAAGAATTATTGGTATATTATCAGCTCAGTGGTAATACACTTGATATAGTAACAACTATGAACGCAAGACAACTCCTTTTATTCCTTCGACTTCGCTCATGTACTCGTGCACAGTGGGAAATTCAGGAATATGCAGTTGATGCACTTAAACAGCTTCGTGCAGTTGAGCCAACAATCTTTAAATTCTATGGTCCAAGCTGTTTTGTAGGTGCTTGTCCTGAGGGTAGAATGACTTGTGGCAGAGCTGCAGAAATCAAGGAGAAATTTTCTAACCTTTAATACTTAATATGAAAAATTCAAGAGAAAGAAACAACAGAAAAACCTTTTTGTTTCCTATAATTGCACTTTTTTCACTGACTTTCAGTGCTGTTCTGGCATTGATTATGGTGGGTGGCGATGAAACGGTTTATTATCTTAAACAGTTGAACTTTGTTCCCGATGAAAAGACCGTGTGCATTGACCCGGGTCACGGTGGCGAGAGTTCAGGTGCAGTTTTGGGAAGCAGATATGAAAAAGACGACAATTTAAGGTTATCACTTCTTGTTAGAGATATTCTCACAGATAGGGGATATACTGTTGTTATGACTCGTGATAAGGATAGCGACGTGTCCCTTAGTGAACGATGTAGAATCGCAAACAAGGCGAGAGCGTCGCTTTTTGTTTCTATTCATAGGAACTCAAGCTCATCTTCATCTGCTACAGGAATGGAAATGTGGGTGCATTCAACGAAACCAACAGATGACGCTCTTTTAGCACAGAACATTCTTGATTGTCTTGATGTGGCAGGTATATCACAAAATAGAGGAATACACTCGGGATATCGTGAAGGTGCAGACAAGAATTATTACATAAACCGAAACACAAAAATGCCGTCAGTTCTTGCAGAAATCGGATTTATTTCCAATACTGATGATAACAAGGTATTTGACGAAAGTTTAGAAAAATATGCCAAGGCAATAGCCGACGGAATAGAAATGACACTTAAAGAAATGAATGGAGCATAAAGATTTTTAAATTTTTCTTTAAAAAACTATTGACAACTGGAAAACATTGATATATAATTGCTTTTGCTCGTTGGGGAATAGTGTAACGGTAGCACGACAGACTCTGACTCTGTTTGTTGGGGTTCGAATCCCTATTCCCCAGCCATAAAAACCATTACTTTATGTAGTGGTTTTATTTTTTTACTCAACTTAATAAAGATTCGAACCCGACAAATTATAATTTGAAAATATTTCTATTGACATTATTTGCTTATGGTGATAAAATTTTTTCAAGTTAATATTTAACCAATAAAACCTGTGAGAAAGAGTAGTAGTTGATTCTTTTTCGTTTGTAGAGAGCCGACGATGGTGAAAGTTCGGTAACGGAATTTTCAATGAATGGACTTTTGAGGGCAATCCGATATGTAGGTGCGACGGAGGGCAACCGTTAAAGTGCTATGTGTATGAATGTACACTGTGAGTGCGTGTCTTATGATACGAATTTGGGTGGTACCGCAGATTTTACAGTCTGTCCCAAGGTTTTGGGATGGATTTTTTTATTTTTAAGGAGGAACGATTATGATTCTCAATAATGTTGATTTTGAAACTTATTTTAACAACTATCCTGACAAGAACGGTTACTTTGGTAAATATGGTGGAGTTTATATTGACGACAAATTAAAGAATGCTATGGCAGAAATCACAGAAGCATATTTCTCAATCTGTCAGTCAAGAAAATTTATTGCTGAACTTCGCAGAATTCGTAAGGAATTCCAAGGCAGACCTACACCTGTTACACATCTTGAAAGACTTTCAGATGCTCTCGGTGGTAAAGTTCAACTCTATGCAAAGCGTGAAGATTTAAACCATTCAGGTGCTCATAAGCTTAATCACTGTATGGGCGAAGCACTTCTTGCAAAATATATGGGCAAGAAAAAGATTATCGCAGAAACCGGTGCCGGTCAGCATGGTGTTGCTCTCGCAACTGCTGCTGCATATTTCGGTCTTGAATGTGATATCTATATGGGTTCTGTTGACATTAAAAAACAGGCTCCAAACGTAGCAAGAATGAAAATTCTCGGCGCAAATGTTGTTGAGGTTACTCATGGTCTTCAGACACTTAAAGAAGCAGTTGATGCAGCATTTGATGCATATAGCAAGGAATACAAAGATTGCATTTACTGTATTGGCTCTGTTTTAGGTCCTCATCCATTCCCAATGATGGTTCGTGATTTCCAGAGTGTTGTTGGTATTGAGGCAAGAGAACAGTTTATTGAAATGACAGGACATCTTCCAAACGCTATTGTTGCTTGTGTTGGTGGTGGAAGTAATGCGGCAGGTCTTTTTGCAGGATTCTTAAACGACCCTGTTGACATTTATGGTATTGAGCCACTTGGTCGTGGTCCAAAAATGGGCGACCACGCTGCAAGTCTTAAATATGGTACAGAAGGTGTTATGCACGGATTCAACAGCATTATGCTTAAAGATGAAAATGGTGAACCTGCTCCTGTTTATTCAGTTGCAAGTGGTCTTGACTACCCTTCATCAGGCCCTGAACACGCATTCTTGCAGGAACTTGGCAGAGTTAAGTACGATGTAATTGACGACGAAGAAACAATCGACGCATTCTTCAAGCTTTCTCGTATGGAAGGCATTATTCCTGCTATTGAAAGCTCACACGCAGTGGCTTTCGGTATGAAACTTGCACAGCAGATGGAACATGGTTCAATTCTCATTAACCTTTCAGGTCGTGGCGATAAGGATATGGACTATATCATCGAAAACTACGGAATCAGATAAGCTACTGTAACAAACGATTCTCCTCGTAGCCCAAGTGTTCTTAAAGACACTTGGGCAGTTTTTTCACCTGGGGCGAGTTGTATTGCTATGCTGATTTCAAAATTCACTTGATTTATTAACCAAAACATATTATAATGTTGAAGTCAAAAACGAGATGTAGCGCAGATGGTAGCGCGCCACGTTCGGGACGTGGATGCCGCAAGTTCGAATCTTGTCATCTCGACCAAATAATCCCGACTACGAAATGTAGTCGGGATTTTCTTTTCAGGTGAAATTATGAGCAGAAAAAATATTGATATGGTGAATGGACCTTTATTTAAAAATGTCATCACCTATACAATTCCAATAATTCTCACAGGTGTTTTGCAACTCCTTTTTAATGCAGCTGACCTTATTATTGTTGGTCGGTTTTGTGGAAGTGTGTCCGTTGCTGCTGTAGGTGCTACAGGCTCTATTACAAATCTCATTGTCAACCTTTTTGTTGGTCTTTCCGTAGGTGCAGGTGTTACGGTTGCACAGGCTATTGGTGCTAATGACCATAAAAAGACTCATCGTGCAGTACACACTGCCATACCCATTGCCCTTGTTGGTGGTGTTATTCTTACAATAGTAGGTATATGTTTTTCTGAAACATTCTTAATTTGGATGGGTACACCAGAAAATGTGCTTCCCCTTTCTGCGCTTTATATGAAGATTTATTTCGCAGGTGTTATCTTTATAATGATTTACAATTTCTGCTCGTCAATACTTCGTGCAGCCGGAGACACAAAATCTCCACTTATATTCTTAACTCTTGCAGGAATTATCAACGTTGGGCTTAATGTGATTTTTGTTACCGTTCTCCATCTTAATGTTGCCGGCGTTGCTCTTGCAACAACAATTTCTCAGGGTGTTTCCGCATTTTTAGTTGTGATTGCCCTTATCAAAAGAGATGATTCCTGTCAACTTCATTTTTCACAACTTCGTTTCTATAAAGATGAGTTCTTACAGATGATTAAAATCGGACTTCCTGCAGGAATTCAAGGCTCACTCTTTTCCATTTCCAATGTTGTTATTCAATCTTCAATCAACACCTTCGGAGATGTGTTTATGTCCGGAAATGCTGCTGCTCTTAACATTGAAGGCTTTATGTTTGTGGCTCTCAATGCATTCCACCAGACAACACTCAATTTCACAGGACAAAATATTGGTGCAAGAAACTATCGCAGAGCAAAAAACGTTTTCTTGGTTTGCCTTGGCTCAGTTTTCGTAATTGGTCTTATGGTTTCCTTGGGTGTGCTTTTCTCAGGAAAGTTCCTTTTGGAAATATATCTCCCAAACGCACCTGAAGCTGTGGAATATGGTCTTTTAAGACTTAAATGGCTCTGTCTTTCATATTGTCTTTTAGGTATGATGGACGTTTCAGGTGGTGGACTCCGAGGAATGGGCGTTTCCCTTGCACCAATGATTATTTCTGTTGTCGGTGTGTGTGGAGTTCGTATCGGTTGGATATACACCATTTTCCAAATCCCTGAATTCCATTTGCCACAATATATTTACCTTTCATATACGGTTTCATGGGGAATAACATTTGTGGCACAGACAGTAACTTATTTCATAACGTACAACAAGAAAAAGAAACTTAAACAATAAATTAAGGGAGTGGAAATCCACTCCCTTTTTTCGTCAAAAAATTTGGGTGTTTCAAGACACCCATTATATTAATAGTATCAAAAACAAAAGCAAAAGTCAAGGCTTTTTAGAAAAATTTATGAGCAAAATACACAAAATCTGCAAAATAAATAATAAAAATATATCAACTTTGTACAAAATTACATATTGAAATGTGCTTTTTTCTGTGTTATATTATAGACACAGAAAGGAAATGGTGATACCAATGTACAGGTAAAATCCAAAGGTTCTTAAAAAATAAAACTTAGTTTTAAGAAGAATAATAGTGTAGCAAACAGCACAGATGTAACAACAATACGAGTTCTTGAAAGGAAACGTAAATTAATTTTTGATATAGATAAATGTTTGCAAACTAAAGTTTATTTTAGAAAGAACCGACCGAAGGTCTTCTGAATTTGCAAAATAGGTTCTGATGCATTAAGGGTCTCGCTTTTCGAGAATGATTGATGGCTGTAAAGAGTGTGACGGAGTTGAAATCAAAAAACGGAAGACAAAAAATCTGTAGAATGAGAGGTAGATAGAAAGATGTTAGATATCAAGAGTGAACAGAAATAACCCTCCGGGCCAGTGAAAGATGTGTAAAGAAACATCGGCTCCGAGGGTTATTTCATTTTTATAATCACTTTTTAAAATTTGTGTTTATTACGTCCCAATGGGGCGATTTTTTATGCCTAAAACATTGATTTTGCTTGACATTTATTTCTATAAAATATTATAATTTATACTTAATAGACACTATGTGTATCAATACTTCTTCAACGAAAGTGAGGGTTGGACAATGAGATGGATTAAACTTCATGAGCCTGTCAAAGTTCCCATTTTTAAAAATGTTATGTATGCCATTAAACTTGTGTGGGAAGCAGATAAAAAACTTTTAATCGGCTACTTTGTTACGGAAATATCCAACAAGGTTTTATCAATGTATGTTCAGAATATTCTTTTCTTAAAGGTTCTTTTAAGCATTATTGATGGAGATGCTGATTTTAATACTTACTTTAAATATCTTTTGCTTTTCTTCGGCACATATTTAACCGTCAATGTAATTTCTGCTTACGCTGAAAGAACAAGATTGATTTCTGCAAAAGTCGTGCTGAAGGAAGTCAATAACAAAATTTTTGAAAAAGCCACAAGCCTTGATGTAAGCTGTTATGAAAATCCTGAATTTTACGACAAATATCAAAGAGCAACCCTTGTGCTTTCTTCAAGCTATTACGACCTGATTTGTTGGGACGTTGCTGCTGTTGTTGGTGGTGTGATTGCTCTTATCTGCGTTATTGCAACAGTTACCGTTATTAACCCACTGTACCTGTTGTTCCTTTTGCCTGTTACACTGGTTTTTGCTGTGGAAATTTTAAAAAGCAAGGCAGTTTACAAGCGTGACCTTGAAATGACAACAAATAATCGTATTAAAGCGTATATCCAAAGAACAATGTTCCTAAAAGAATATTCAAAGGATATGCGAACATCCAATATTTTTGCAGTACTTATTAAAAGATTTAAGGCTGCCATTGATGCCAACGTTGTCATCCTTAAAAATTATGGCGTTAAGCTTTTTATTTACAGTATGTTAAGCTCACTTTTAAGTGACTTTATCCCCATTATCGGCACTTATGCCTTTGCGGGATACCAATTCATTTTTACAAAGGCACTCTCAATCTCGTCATTTTCCGTTGTGCTTTCTTCAATCAACTCCGTTCGTGATTCAACACTCAGTATTGCAGAAGCCTTTGACGAAATGAGTCAAATGGCACTTTTTTTCCAGAATCTTCGTGATTTCTTCGACTATGAGCCAAAAATTACTGATGGTGGAAAGGATGCAGAAGAATTCCAAAGTCTTGAATTCAAAAATGTTACATTTAAATATCCCGATACAATAAAAGTCATTCTTAAAGATGTTTCCTTTAAAATTAACAAGGGTGAAACCATCGCTATTGTGGGTGTTAACGGTGCTGGTAAATCCACACTTGTTAAATTGCTTTTGAGATTTTACGACCCTGATGAGGGTGAAATTCTTTACAATGGAATAAATGTTAAAGAATACAACGTAAACTCACTTAGGAATGCTTTCGCAACTGTTTTCCAGGATTACAAAAACTTTGCAGTTTCTGTTAACGAGAATATTATGTGTCACGAATGTAATGACGATGAAAAGAAACTTGCAGAAGAAGCCCTTAAAAGAAGTGGTGTATGGGAAAAGATTTCAAGTCTTCCAAAAGGTGCTGACACCGTTCTTACCCGCGAATTTGAAATTGACGGTGCAGGTCTTTCAGGTGGCGAAAACCAAAAGGTTTCTGCAGCAAGACTTTTTGCGAGAGATTTCCAGATTGCAATTCTTGACGAACCGAGTTCTGCCCTCGACCCTATTGCAGAATACAAAATGTATGAAAACTTAATAGATGTAACAAAGGACAAAACCGTTGTTTATATTTCCCACCGACTTTCAAGCGCTGTACTTTCTGACCGAATCATTGTTCTTGGTAATGGTACAATTCTCGAAAGTGGCAGTCATCAGGAATTGATGGCACAAAATGGCGAATACAGTAAAATGTTCACACTTCAGGCATCAAGTTACAAGGGTGAAAGTGAGGTGGCAGAGAATGTTTAAAAAGAAACAAAAGGAAAAGACACTTCACTCAATGCCATCCAACATTTTCTTTTTTATAAAATTACTTTTCAGCGTTTCTCCTTGGCTTGTTTTGGGTGAATTTATGTGGGGACTTTTAATGATTCTTCCCAACAATCTCATTAAGGTTATCGGTGTTAAGTATATCATTGATGTTGTTACGGAAGGTACTGACCTTGAAAGAATCTTCTATGCAGTTATTGTAATTGGTCTTGTTTTAGTCCTTTCCACAGTATTTTCTTGGCTTTTCCGTGAATTCTATTGGAATATGGAAAGAGAGAAGCTTTACTACGGACTTAACAAAAAGCTTTATGACAAAGCAAGAAGCCTTGACCTTGAATCATACGATAACCCTGAATTTTACAACAACTTCATTCTCACTATCGAATCTTCATCAGGTAATATTCAAAACCTTTTAGGACTTGTAAGAATGTATGTTGGACATATTATTTCACTTGTTACCGTTTCATCAGTATTGTTAACTATTGACCCGTGGTGTCTTGTAATTATTCTTGTTGTGATTTGCGTTTTCCTTCCTATCAGTAAAAGAGTTGGTTCTCTTATGATGGAAAGACGAATTGACAATGCTAAATATCACAGACGAGCCGACTATTTCCAACGTGTATTCTATTTGCAAGACTACGCAAAGGAAGTGCGAATGAACAACATCTCTCCCCTGCTTATTGACAGATATAACGACGCAGCAGACGATGTTATTAATAACCAAAAGAGATATTGGGATAAGATTTCTGCTCTTAACTGCACACAAAAGGTTGGTGTTCAGGGACTTGGCTTTATGTTCATTCTCCCCCTTTATCTTGGTTATTGTGTACTTATTAAGGGTGACCTTTCTGCAGGTGATTTTGTGGCAACCTTCAACGGTGCTCACGCAGTTGCTATGTCCTTCCAATTTCTTACCATTTGGGCTCTGGCTCGTTTCTCTGAACAAGCAAAAATGATTGATAAATATCGTGAATTTTTGAATGCGGACTTCAAAATTAAAAATGGCGGAGAAAAGGCACCGAAAACCGAACCTAAAGAAATCGTCATTAAAAATCTTTCCTTTACCTACCCAAACAACGACAAGCCAACACTTGAAGATATTAACCTTACAATTAAGCCCTATGAAAAAATTGCTCTTGTTGGTTACAACGGTGCAGGGAAAACCACCCTTACCAACTTATTATTAAGACTTTATGATGCAACCGAAGGTGAAATCTTAATTGATGGCGAAAACATTAAGAATGCTACTGCCGACTCTCATCGTGACAGATTTGCAGCAGTTTTCCAAGACTTCCAAATTTTCTCTTGTACCCTTGGTGAAAATGTTGCTCTTGATGTTAACCCCGATGAAGAAAGAGTTTGGGATGCTTTGAAACATAGTGGTTTTAATAAGGAGCTTAAGAATGGAATAGACACCGAGCTTTTACGAGAATTTGACGACGAGGGTGTTATGTTCTCCGGTGGTGAAGCACAGAAAACAGCTATTGCCCGTGCATTCTATAAAGACTGTCCTTATGTCATCCTTGATGAGCCATCAGCAAACCTTGACCCTGTGGCTGAATATAATCTTAATCAGGCTATGATTGAGGCAGCGGACAAAAAAACTGTTGTTTTCATTTCTCATAGGCTTTCAACTACAGTTAATGCCGACAGAATTTATGTTATGGAAAACGGAAGAATTATTGAAAGTGGTAGCCATAGTGAATTGATGGAATTAAATGGCACTTATGCCTATATGTTCAATCTTCAAGCAGAGAAATATAAAACAGAATAAACAAACACAAAAAACTCGGTATTTCTACCGAGTTTTTTGTGTACAAATCATTTAATTTTTCGTTCTTCTTTTATAAGTCCCAAAATATAATCCGATGAAACATTATAATATTTACACAAAGCTATAATGCAATCAATGTGCATGTGTCTTTTAAGTGTCTCCCAATGACCTACTGTTGCATCACTAACCTCGCAAATCCTTGCCACATCTTGTTGAGTTAAATCGTTATCTATTCTATAATTTTTAAATTTTTGTCTGTAATCCATAATTGAATCCCCCTACATTTGTATAATACTACAAAAAGTAGTTAAGTTCCTTGAAATCCTACAAATAGTAGTGTATAATTATTAAAACTACTTAAAGTAGTAATAGGAGGTAATTATGAGAAAAGAATTAGAAGATTTATGGGAAAGTTATATTATTGAGGTACCAATGGAACGAACAGCAGAGGAAAAAGAAATTATTAAGAGCTATTCTGAAAAAGAGAACCTTTTGCGTTCAAAACTAACTGCTGAACAAAAAGAACTACTTGAAGAATATGATAATGCAGTGTGTGAAACAAACAGCATATCCGAAAAATATGCATTTATTAAAGGAGTGCGATTTACAACTCGACTTATATTTGAGGCATTTTGTGATGATTAATTCTATTATATCACTTTACAATATTTTCCCTTTCGTGATACAATAAACAAAATAAAACAAAGGAGATATTTTTATGTTAATACCAGTTATCCGTTATATTACTGCTTTTGTTATGATAGCATTCAACCTTTTCAATTTTCTTTTTAACGATTATGCCTACCCTGCATTGTCTGTAAAGGATGCTTATCTTTTTGTATATTTCACAGGTAATTCTGTTGAAGAACAAAGAATAAATATGGCAATCAGCTCTGACGGTTATCGTTTCCAGGCACTCAATGATAACGAGCCTATTATTGAACAAAACCTTGGTACAGGTTGTTGTCGAGACCCATACATTCTTAAGGGTCAAGACGGTTGCTACTATATTATTGCAACAGATATGGACGCAAACCTTGGTTGGACATCTAATCACGCCCTCGTTACATGGAAATCAGAGGACCTTATTAACTGGACGGACGAAACAGTTATTGATATCCGTGACCTTGGTGGTGAATTCGCAAACACAAACCGTGCTTGGGCACCACAGGCTATTTGGGACCCTGAAGCCCAAATGTATATGGTTTATTGGGCACATTCAACCTATGAAAACGATGTTGCCGGTCACTATTATGCATATACAAAGGATTTCAAGACATTTGAAACTGAGCCTAAACCACTTTATGGTCGTTGGGATGAAGGAATCCAATGTATTGATGCCGATATCGTTTATAACGAAGATAACGGATACTACTATCTCTATTTCAAATATGATGAAACACAAAAAATTGCCTATGTTAAGTCAAAGAATCTCACTGGACCTTATGACACAGAGCCTGTAATTGTTTCCCTTGGATATTTTGGCGTCGAGGGTAGTACAATGTACAACATCAACGGCACAGACTCTTGGGTTATGATTATGGACGAATACGGTACTGGTCATTTCTATACACAACAGACAAATGACTTTGAAAACTTTAAGCGAGTTAATCGAGACATTACGGCTATGGACCACTTGAAACCTCGTCACGGCTCTGTTGTTACAATCACATTGAAGGAATACCGAGAACTTAAAAAGACATTTGGAGTTCAAGAAATTCCTGATAACCCAACAATTAAATAAACATAAAAAATTAAGGAACGATTGAGATAACGTTCCTTTTTTATTTAACAAATTGGGGGTTGTCGAATTGGATTACAAATATAGAAAGGTGGAGCTTAACCCCACCTTATCTTTTGCTTTGATTTACCAATTATGAATTTCCTGTGGATTCTGGAACACTTCATCCATTCGTTTCATAAACGGAATAACATCGTTGAAAGCACCGATTCTATGGTCAAATGTAAGTGTTACAGGAAGCATTTTTCTTGTCTTAACATCCACTTCACCTTTTTCATTTTTGAAAGCAAAGTTCTTTTCGATGAAACCGCCAACGCCCATCATAAATACTTGTGGATAGAGGAGTGGTGATGTTGTTTCAAAGCCACGAAGACCCTCATAAAGTCCTGCCCAGTTTGAGAAACAAACTGTACCTTCGTTAAGGTGATAGTATTTAAGACCTTTTTCACCATCAGTTGCATTTTTCTTGAAAAATCCACCGAGAGTGCCGATTTTATGTTTACCGACAATACCTGCCACGGTCTGTGCAACAGTCTTTTTAATCTGACCTTTAAGCAAGAAACCAACTGTACGCTGAATAACAAGGTCAAAAAGCACACCATCAATGTCCGTATTTTTCATTTTTTCTGTCATAACATTGATTTCTTCCTGAAGACTTTGAAGATTTCTTTCTTCACAATTACAAATCTTTACAGGGAATGTATCCCCACTATCAAGCATAACAGGCATTGAAACGTCAATGTGTTTTTTGATTGTAAGGGTACCACAGCAACGAAGGTGGTCGAAATCAATATGTGCATTAAGTCTTGGTGCTGCTTTCAGCCCCTCAACCATTGCTTTCATAATGATTGTGTTAAAAGAAAGCTTGTAGCCACAAGTTTCCTTTAATTTTTTGTATTCTTCCCACATATCAGTAACATCAATTTCGTAGCAATATCCTGCTTGAGGCTGATTTCTCTGATTTTCTGTAAGAACATAGCCATTCATTCTTCTTTTGATATTATTAAAATATTCAATTTTATCCCCCGACTCGGGTTTATTCAATGCTGCGTCAAGGAAACTTCTTTCACTCATTTTTTTCATCCTTTGATAATTATTTATTTCCTAAAAATTATAACAAAAGGCAATATTCTTGTCAATGAACGACAATTGAATTATTTGTTGATTATTGGGAAAAATAATTTCGAATGAAAGGATTGATATTATGGCTAAACGAATTGGAAAACATACCATTATGCTACCCTCAAAACCTTCGATTATTGGTTTTGCATCTGTTGTGGGAAAAGCCGAGGGTGAAGGCCCGTTATCAAAAGAATTCGACAAGGTTTATACCGACGACACCATTGACGGTTGTCCTACTTGGGAAAAAAGTGAAAGTGCTTTGCACAAAGAGGCAGTAACTCGAGCCATCGCAAAGGCAGACTTGTCCCCAAAGGATATCGACCTTATTATGGCGGGGGATTTGCTTAATCAATGCATCGGCACATCCTTTGGAATAAGAGAATTGCAAATCCCGTTTCTTGGGCTTTATGGTGCTTGTTCAACAATGGCACTTTCAATGGCTCTTGCATCTGTTTTGGTAGATTCTCAAGTTGCCAATAATGCCGTCGCATCAACATCATCCCATTTTGCATCAGCAGAAAGACAATTCCGCCTACCACTTGAATATGGCGGACAACGACCACCGTCAGCACAACGAACAGCAACCGCATCCGGTGCAACAGTTGTTTCAAAACACACGGAAAATACGCCTTGTGTTGAGGCAGTTATTTTCGGCAAAATTATGGACTATGGCATTAAAGATGCCAATAATATGGGTGCTGCCATGGCCCCGGCTGCGGCGGAGACCATACAGAGTTTTCTCAATGACACAGGCACAAATCCTGAAGACTACGATTTGATTCTCACGGGCGATTTGGGTAAGGTTGGGTCAGAGCTTTTAATTGACCTTTTGAAAAAAGATTTTTCCATAGATATTTCTTCCGTTCACAATGATTGTGGACTTATGATTTATGACCTTGAAAATCAGGATATGCATTCCGGTGGCTCGGGTTGTGGATGTAGTGCATCAGTGGTCAATTCTTTCATTATGAAAAGATTACAATCGAAAGAACTGAAAAAGGTACTTTTTGTGGGCACGGGCGCCTTGCTTTCTCCAACATCCACCTTACAAGGTGAAAGTGTACCAGGAATTGCACACGGAGTTCTATTATCGAGTGGAGAATAATATTATGGATTTGAGTAAAGATATAAACACAATAACACGGTTGGAAAAATCAATTAAGATTTTAAAAGCGCTCGAAACGACACTGACTGTTGGGATAATAGCCTTTACCGTTTTGAGATTGTTTGCAGTCTTAAAAGAACGGAATTGAGCATACAAAAAGCAGAGAAACAACTTCTCTGCTTGATTTATATGAATACATTATAATTCATTACGATTCGGCTGACAACCTACGTTTAGCGGACATAATATTCTATTGCCCGACTTACAAATTCGGCTGTACCCACGGAATGTTTATCTATATTATTTTTAAATCGTTCATCTGCTACATACATCTGACCCAAACCTGCAAGAATTTCATTTGTACAAGTATAAAAGTTTTCAGTAATAAATCCCTGCAACTTTTTCACAAGACTTTGAGCATCATCCGACTGTGGAATTCCACCACCATTCATACAAATTGCAAATTCTCCCATAATATTGTTCAATCCATCCGTCATTGAATCAATTCTTTCATTTGAATAGCCTTTGCTTTTTTGTGAATATTCCTTATAAGCGTCTGTATTGCCCCACTTTTCTTTTACTTCGTTTTTGTAGTTTTCAAAATCTGTATTATTAAAATCTTTCATAATATTTTCTCCTTCCCTTGCGACATCTATGGTAAAAATCAAATTTTCTAATTATCCTCTTTTATTATATCACCCTTGAAATTTTATTCAATCTTTATATTTACAGTAATCATATTCTGTGATATAATTTTATTATTATAATTATAAATCTCTTTGGGGGAATTGTTATGGGAAAATATCTTTTAGTTAATGCCGATGACTTTGGTATGTGCCATAGTGCTAACGAAGCGATTTTTGACCTTTTCAAATCAGGCAGACTTAAATCATCAACTATTATGATGCCTTGTCCTGCTGCAAAGGAAGCTGTTGATTTTTCTATTGAACACCCTGAATATGCTATTGGTGTTCACCTTACAACAACTGCTGAATGGGAAACATATCGTTGGAAGGCTCTTACAAATGGTCCATCACTTCACGATGAAGAAGGCTATATGTGGCACACAGGCGAAGATGCTGACAAATATGGTAAATACGAAGAAATCGAAGCAGAAATCCGTGCACAGATTGACCAAGCTCACGCTTGGGGCATGAAACCTTCACACGTTGATAATCACATGGGTTCATTATATGGCCACCTTACAGGAAGATTCTCACTTCTTAAACTTACACTTCGTGTTTGTGGTGATTACGGTTACGCTTTCCGTATGTTTACATCTGCTGACAAGCGTGTTGCGCCAAGAGGAACACCTTATTTCCTTTGGAACGCTTGTACTCTCCTTTCAAGAAGTTGGGGTAAGAAATACAATGTAATTATGCCTGACTATCTTCTTTTCCCTGACTGGGATGTTATGCCAACAGACTCTTACGAAAGCTACAGAAAGAAGATTCTTGACATCTGGTGCAATATTCCTGATGGTATTACAGAAACTTATGTTCACCCTGCACTTGAAACAGATGAACTTAAATCCATCGTACCACTTTGGGAACAGAGAGTTTGGGAATATCAGGTTATGAAAGACCCTGAAACTGAAAAATATCTTAATGCTCACGGTGTTGAACTTGTAAGTTACAGAGATATTATTAAAATGAAGAGCAAATAATACATAATAAGCCCAAGGCAAATTTTTGTCTTGGGTTTTCTTTACACTTGAAAAGTGGTGTTGAAAATGAACTTAAACGATAAATTTTTACTTGAACGAATACCAAAAATTGCCGAAAATAATCTCAGCTCACCCGTTAGTGAACTTAAATTCATTGGTGGTGGCAGTTTTGGCAGGGTTTATAAAGGCACTAAAGCAGATGGTGAAACAATTATCCTCAAAGCATACTATGTTAAAGAAATGGAGAAAACCGAGGCTTCTCAGTTGAAAATTCTTGGCGAAAACACATCTGTTACAATGCCTAAGGTATATTTCACACATGATGACGAAATTGCTCTTTTGTGCATGAGTTTTATTGATGGCAAAAACACTCTTGACCCATCATTTTTATTAAAAAACAAGGAGCAAAAACAAGCCTTTGCAAACGAAGTCGTTGACGGAATGTTACAATGGCACAGTGTTAAGGGTGAAAAGTACGGATATCTTGAAAATGCTGTTTATGACAGTTGGAAAGAGTTTTACATAGAAAACAAGGTGTCTCGTGACCTTGCAGGACTTAAAAAGTTAATGGATGAAGGTAAATACAGTAAGAAAAATTATGATTTGCTTTGCCGTGGTCTTGATATTTTCAAAGAAGTTGTCAACGAGCCTGAAACTCCTGTTCTTATTCACGGTGATTTAAACATAATGAACATTATGGCTGACCCAAAAGATATGAAGCTGACAGGCTTTATTGACCCTTGTGGCTCAATGTGGGCAGACAGAGAATACGATTTGTTCCAATTTCTTAATATGTGGGGAAACGCCTATAATCTCTATAACACCTACAAATCGAAATGCAAGATGAGTGAGCATTGTGATTTCAAAGTCGCCTTCTATGGTGCTTTACACGAAAATTCTATGCGATTAAAAGGTGGACTAATCGTTCCTGTATGGGAAATTCAGAACAACAACAGACTACAAAAAGCTATGAAAAAATATTAAAAATTACACCCCACATTTTTGTGGGGTGTTTCCTTTTAAAACTCTATAAAAGCATATTTTATTGTTTTTCTATTATATGTATATGTGATGTACAACTCATTACCATCTTCAATGATTGCAGGGTATGAATACTCGGCAAAAAGATTAATGCTATATTCAAGTGTTGTAACATCTTCCCAAGTTTCACCATTATCCTTTGAAACGGAAAGGACTAATCTGTTTCTGACCTTCATTCCAACAGGTGTATGAACAAGCCAGAGCCATCCGTTATCAGTCATAACACAATCAATACCGCTGTTGTTATTCATAAGGTCTGTTTGGTAGGCATCACACCAAGTGCAGCCACCATCCGTTGAGTCCGAACGATAAATCCATCCTGACTTTGTACGGAACATTGCGTGGATATTCCCATCCTTGTCTTCCCATAGAGTTGGTTGAATCATACCGACTATATCTCCACGGTTATCCTTTGCAACAACGAAATCTGTTCTTGTCCAAGTATTTCCACCGTCTTCGGAAATATCAAAGAACGCTTTCCATTCACCTTGTTCAGATGATGCAGGAGCAATAATCTTTCCGTCGGAAGTTATGAGCACCTTATTTTTAACGGGTCCTCTGCCACCACTTGTGTCCCCTGCTACCAATTCTTTTGGCTCTGTCCAAGTCTTACCACAGTCATAGGAGTCAGTATATTTTGTAACCCAATATGGGATTTCCATACCAACTTTATAATAAAGTCTTACGTAACTGCCATAATTAACGAGAACCGGATTCCAATGAGCAACAGGGTCGTCGGACGCCATCTGCTTTGGCTCACTCCAATTTTCGCCATCGTGCAAGCTGTACCAAATTCTCACATCTGCATCGCCCTCCGCAGTACCTGCAAAAAAGGCTGACATAAGATTTCCGTCCGGCATTTTTACAATAGTTGATGCGTGAGACTCTCTAAAATATTCCCTTGCCTCAAATATTTCACCCTGCTCAATAGTAATGTCCATATTGGCATCTTCATTTTTGTTTCCTACAAAGACACTTATAAATCTTTCCATAAAATCAATTACAGTTGAAAAACCGTTGGTCGTTCTGTTAGCACTACACGCCATTACCTGTGTCCCACCAAAAATGGAAAGACAAAGGGTAATTGCAACTAATTTTCTAAAAACATTCTTCATTATACTATCCCTACTTCTTCTTTGCTTTTTCTTTTGCTCGTTTGTCGTTGATAATTTGCATGTGTTCTGCCGTAATAAGCTCCACTTTGTTTTCTTTTGCCCAGTCAACACAACCTTTAAGTACAAGTGGTAAAAATACTCTTGGCACAGCAAGAACAGTTTTAAGAGCCTCATCTGTGAATTTAATTTTGTCGTCAACTCGGTCTGCTGCATAGCGAACAGATTCCAAGGACGCCTCTCGCATCTGCAAAAGCTCTGCTCTCATTTTTCTCTTTCTGTGGAACCAAAAATTCTTACTGTCACGATATCCATAGTCAACAGGAAGTGCAGGGAAATCCTTTGATTTAACTCCGTTGATAATCGCATCGCTATATTTCTTCTTCATAAGAATTTTATCAATTTTAAGAATAAAATGAGCACCGAATTTACTTGTTATACCATTAAAATCATGATATGGGCCTTCATATCCGTTAAGCTCGCTCGGTAAATCTCTGTCTGCCCCATCAAGCTCACGAACCCAAGTACATTCAATGACCTCAATAGCATCCGTCATAACCATTGGTCTTGACTCGCCTGTTTCTTCCTCTATCATGCTCTTTTCAAGTTTGAAATTACATTTTGGCATTTTTTCTTCAGGCTTATCCCCAGGCCAAGATAGTTTAACTGCCTCTTTAAAGTTTTTTGGGTTATCATCAATAAAATTCAATGCACATTTTCCGTTGCGGAGAATGTTCTGTGCTGTATTTGATGAATTTCGACAGCAAAGAAGCATTGCATAGTAATCCTTACCCGCAACATAATATGGTTGAACGAGTGAATATGGTCCCAAATTTGTTGTTCCGTCTTCGCAAAGTGTACTAATCAACACTGTTGGCATTGGAAAGAACAAAGATGTCTGATAAAAATTGTCAACAATTCTTAAATTTTCGAAACTGCTCATATTAAATCCCCTGTCAAATTTTATACCTATATTTTAAGTGGTTTTTTTCAAAGTGTCAACTACCCGTTAACTTCATTATGAATATCATCTCAGTTTTTGCAAAAAATGATTTTAAAAATCCCCCAAATAAAAAAAGGCGATAAATTTTCGCCTTTTTTCATTATTTATTATTCGTAATAAATTGTGTAATCCTTTTCAAAAGTAACGCCCACAGCTACACTATGTGTACCCAACATATTTACTACAATATTCATACTCAATGGTGTTGAATAGTTTGCATGAGTTACACGACCTGTTTCCTTATCAATGTTAACTTTAACTACGCAGTTGTAATATTCGGTTGAGAATTCTTTAAGGAATGCAGGTGCTTTTTCCGACAATTCATTTGACTCAATAACATCAAAGACTGCACCCACGCCAGAACCCGCAGATGGATTTTTCTCTGATTTCACAAGGATATAAACCTCATACTCTTTTCCGTTATCCTTGCAAACTGCCTTTTCCACATCGGATGCCTTCAATTTACTACTATAATCCTGATTTGGAACTATGTAGTTATCCCTGATTTCCTGCTTTGTTGCATAAACGATAGGTTCTGTGTCGTCCTTCATTACATCGTTTATGAATGTATCACTCATAGATTCAAGTGCAGATGGAAGTTCTAATTTATTTACGGTTCTCTTTTCATAATTCTTTATAACCTTTGTAGCTTCCGGCTTAACTCTGTTTACTGCAGTATTGAAAAGTTCCACAATTTCAGGAATAGTAGAATATGGCTTCTTTTCTTCATTGGCATTGTTGTTTTCATTCTCGTCAGTATTCTCACCTGCCGGGTCATTTCCAACAACATCCTCGCCCCAATCTGCAGTTGGGTCATCCTGCTCATTTTCTACTGCCTGATTGTTCTCCTGCACATTGTTTCCCGATGATGTAACAGAGCCCTTATTCATTCCTGCCATAATAGTATATGAAATTGATACCATACTAAATACCATCACGCAAGACAAGAAAACTGCTATACTACCAAGAAATATTTTCGAAAAATGTTCGCTTTTCGCTTTTTTAATTTCAAGCTTTGCCTTATATTCTTCAGGTGTAATTTGTTTCTTTGACATAGTAATTCCCCCTCTTTCCTACGAGCTTATTATACCATATAATAATATATATAGTCAAATTATATTTTTTCATCTTTTATTTAACCACAATTTATGGTATTCTTATATTAATGATTCTGTAAGGAGTATTTAGTTATGTATATAAATGGTTTTCAGAAACTTACAATTTTAGATTATCCCGGCAAGGTGGCTTGTATTGTTTTTACACCTGGTTGTAATTTTCGTTGTCCATTCTGCCATAATGCCTCACTTGTAACTCACATTGATAAGGATACATATATAAATGAGGAAGAGGTTCTTTCATATTTAAAGAAAAGAAAAGGTATTATTGACGGCGTTGTAATTACAGGTGGTGAACCCTTATTGCAGGAAGGTATCGAGGAATTCATCAGGAAAATCAAAGATTTAGGTTACTCTGTTAAACTTGATACAAACGGTAGTTTCCCTGAAAAACTCATTTCACTTGTTGAAGATGGTCTTGTGGATTATGTTGCTATGGATATTAAAAACAGTAAAGCAAAATATATGACCACAATAGGCATTGACAACTTTGAAATGGCATCAATCGAGAAAAGTGTGGACTTTTTATTGCAAAACAATGTGGATTATGAGTTTCGTACAACAATCGTTAAACATTTTCACACTCTACAAGATATACAAGATATTGTGGTATGGATTAAAGGTGCACACAAGTACTTTTTACAGAACTTTGTTGACTCTGGCGACCTTATAATGGACGGATTAGAGCCAATTTCCGTTGATTTGCTTAAAGAAATGAAGGAAAAAGCAACAGAAACTATACCTTGTGTTGAAATTCGAGGAATTTAAGAAAAACACAATATATTGTGTAAAAACCTATTGACAAAGCACAAGATATGTACTATAATAAGTCTCGCTAACCAAAAATTACTGTGCGTAATGGGTAGCGAGACTTACCTTTAATGCACAAAAAATCAAAAACAATAGGAGGGCACACAATGTATAACGTAGTAAAAAGAGACGGCAAGATAGCATCTTTTGACCTTAAAAAGATTTCAGAAGCTATTACTCTTGCATTTGACGCATGTAACAAGCAGTACAACTCAGATATCATTGATTTCCTTGCACTCAAAGTTACAGCAGAATTTGAGCCAAAAATTGAAGACCAGGCAATCACCGTTGAAAACATTCAGGACAGTGTAGAATCCGTGCTTATCAAGGCAGGTTATGATGATGTTGCAAAGGCATATATCATCTACCGTCGTCAGAGAGAAAAGGTTCGTAACATTAACGCAACAATGGTTGACTACAAGGCTATTATCGACAACTACCTTAATGTTAACGACTGGCGTGTTAAAGAAAACTCAACAGTTACTTACTCTGTTGGTGGTTTGATTCTTTCAAACTCAGGTGCAGTTACTGCTAACTATTGGCTCTCTGAAATTTATGATGATGAAATCGGCAACGCTCACAGAAATGCTGATATTCATATTCACGACCTTTCAATGCTTACAGGTTACTGTGCAGGTTGGTCACTTAAACAGCTTATTCAGGAAGGACTTGGCGGTGTTCCAGGCAAAATCACATCTGCTCCTGCTGCTCACCTTTCAACACTCTGCAACCAGATGGTTAACTTCCTTGGTATTATGCAGAATGAATGGGCGGGTGCTCAGGCTTTCTCATCATTCGACACATACCTTGCACCATTCGTAAAGGTTGACAACCTTTCATATAAAGAAGTTAAGCAGTGCATTCAGTCATTCATCTATGGTGTTAACACTCCTTCTCGTTGGGGTACACAGTCACCATTCACAAACATCACTCTTGACTGGACAGTTCCAAACGACCTTGCAGAACTCAACTGTATC
>JAFYSE010000005.1 GCA_017546665.1 Clostridia bacterium
CGTTGTAGGGGCTGGCGTCCCCGACAGCCCGAACCAACTGCATAAATAAACCAACGGCGGGTCGTCGAGGGTGCGGGTGTCCGGTGGACACCTCTGCGGAGCAGAAGCACCGACCGAACCGGAAGGTGAGACCGCCGACCCTACGAATTATCATCCCGACAAATTATAATTTATTTAACCCATCTACAATTTGTTCCTAAGAAAAAAGACGAGCAAAACGCCCGTCTTTGAGATTTTTTTAAACCATTTCGTAAACATTGTTTACATTCATTTCACCGAGTTCTGCCTGTGTTGGCATACCTTCGAACATAAGGCCATATGTGTTAGAGTAAACGCTGTCTGCGTTATCAACCATACCGTCACCTGAAACGTCAGCTGCCATCAACTGAATAAGGTCATCAATACCTTCGAACATAAGACCATAAGTATCCATGTAAACGCTGTCGCCGTTATCAACTAAGCCGTCACCGTTAACATCACCGAAGTAAATGTAAACATATCTTTCAACTACATCGCCATTTTCGTCGAGAACATTGATGAGTGCACCTGTTGTTTCCACACCGTCAACGTCGATGATTTCAAGATAATCGTCACCATAAGCTGTTGTGATGAAGTCTGCGATTGCACCGTCTGCTTCCATAGCGTCGTTCCAACCAAGTGTATCGAAACCATAGATTGTACCATTGTATTCGCCACAATTTACTGTATCAATGATTGCTTCGAATGGAGCATCTTCCTTGAGCATAATTGTGTTTGGTTCTGCACCAATCTTCACATTTGCACTTGCGTTGGACAAATCTATATTTTCAATGTTTTCAGGAATTGAGTTTATCGTTCTTCCGCTTGATGGGGAGCCGAAATAGAGCATACCTGCAATATTTTCATCAGTTTTTGCAGACTTACTTACACATTTTATAACCTCAGTACCACTTACACCTGTTTTTGCAGTAATTTTAAAGGTGAGAACAACACTATCCACAGTTTCAGGCACAGCTTTACCTGCACCACCTATATATGTTGCAAGAACAAAGCCAAATTTATCAGAACTAATGCCTGTGTTTGCATAAACCTTTGAAGAATCCTTGCTTTCTGCATCAGTTATTGCGCTTGATACCGCATAATCAGTCAATGTTGCTGTTGCGTTACTTACATCAACCAAGGTTTTGTCATAAAACACGGGAATTGACATTGTAGCAATAGGATAATTACTTGTCACCTTAACCGAAACCGTTGCACTCTGTCCTGCAGATAATTCCGTCTTATCCACAGTAATTACAATATCTGTTTCCTTTGTGTTTGCTGTTGCAACAAGAACAGTTGTTACAGTTGCTATTATTAATATTAAAGAAAGTACTATGCCGATTGTTTTTTTGCTCTTTTTCATAATAGCACTCCTTGTATTATCATTCTGCGAACATTTTATCATTTATTAATAACCATTGTCAATATCAATTCATAATGCAATCCAAAGTAGTTCCCCTTCTATTTCGATAAATTGGGAGTTTGTCGGGGAAATGCAAAATGCAAAATGTAGGAACTTCGTTGCGATTATAATTGCCTCCCTCGTCAGAGGGAGCCAAGAAAACATCATTAAAGAGTTCGATAAATTATATTTTTTCAAAATTATTCATTATTCATTCCCAAATAACAAAACCCCCGAGGGTTTATCCTCGGGGGGAAAGATTATTCTTTATTTTGGTTTAGCGGGTTATTAACCCCACCAACCTTCTTCTCCATCTGGGTCTTTGTCACCGATAGAAACAGTAATTACATCTTCAACTTCGTAAACTGTTACGTCGAAGTCTGGTGTTAAATATTCACGTATCATAGCTCATTAGCTCCTTTCAAATTTAAAATGATTTGTTTTCCTAATAATTTTTCCGATTAAGCTGGGAAAGCGTCGTCGTAATAATCGTTAAACAAACCAGCGAAAGAAATTTCCTGAGCTGCTGGATAGTAAGCGTAAACTGTATCACCAGCATCGTTTGTATATACAATGTAACCAACTGCTACAAGGCTCTGTGTATTGTCTGTAGCATCAGTAACGATACATGAGAATACGTAGTTGCCTGCATCAATAGTTGTGCTGATGTAGTTTACAGTCTTCTTTGAGTAGCCAGCTGCTGCTGTACCATTTTCAACGAGAGCCTTAACAGCATCCATTGAAGGAGCAGCTACGTTTGCACCTGATGCAAATACGAAACCAGCTTCTTTAATATTTGCCTTAGCTGTTGCGATATCGCCGAATGTTGCTTCGAAGTCAGCACCTGTAATTACAGCAAGAGCACGAACGTCAAACTTACCTGCGTAAGCGCCGTTTCCGTCTTTCTGGAATCTAATCTGACCCTTGAGTGGGTTAAGGATTGAAGCTGCTACTTCAGCACCGATTGATGCTTCAGCAACTGCTGCTGAGTAGTCGTATGAAGCCATCTTAACGTTCTTTGTTGTGCCGTTAAGTCTGTAGTTCATTGTTGAGTAAGTTGTAACGCTTGCCAAACCTGAAGGCATAGCAGCATTAAGTTTAACGCCTTCTGGAGCATCTGCAGAAACTGTAACTGTAACTGAGAAGAAAGGCTCTTCTAATTCGTTAATTTCTGATACAGGTAAACCTAATTTTGCGTTTGAAGCGTTGTCATGAGAACCACCTGTGTTTTTACCCAAAGAAAGTCTCAAATAGTTGCTTGTGTAAATTGCGTTTTCTTCCGCTGTGTTAGCTGCCTGAATCTTGCTGTAAAGAGTTGATGCCATCCATGTGTGGTTGTCATTCAAATCTTTGTAGATTGATTCATACAAATCAGATGGAGTGAAGCTTGCTGATGCATCAATATAGTCATCAAATGCAATAACCAAATAACCTGTCATAAGCATATCTGTTGCTTCGTCAACACGAACATAAACGTTCAATGTAGCTTCGTCACCTGGCATGTAAGATTCCTGATCCCATTCAAGAGTAACAGCCATACCATTTGTTGGAGCTTCAGTAATTTCTACAGCTGAAGCTGGAAGAACAACAACACTAAGGCAAAGCACAAGTGCGAGAAGAAGAGCACTAATTTTTTTAACCATTGTTATTTCTCCTTATTAAATTTTATTATTACAAAAATTCGTAATAGTTGCATACTGCCATTTCAGCGATTTCATACTGAGTTGGCATACCTTCGAACATAAGACCGTATGTATCTGTGTAAACGCTGTCTGCGTTATCAATCATACCGTCACCGTTTACGTCAGAAGCCATCATCTGAATGAGATCATCGATACCTTCGAACATAAGACCATAAGTATCCATGTAAACGCTGTCGCCGTTATCAACTAAGCCGTCACCGTTAACATCACCGAAGTAAATGTAAACATAGCTTTCAACTACATCGCCATTTTCGTCGAGAACGTTGATGATTGTACCTGTTGTTTCACCGCCGTCAGCTTCGATAACTTCAAGATAATCGTCACCATAAGCTGTTGTAAGGAAGTCTGCGATTGTACCATCAACTTCGTAAGCGTCATTCCAGCCAAGTGTATCGAAACCATATACTGTACCTGTGAATTCGCCATCGATGTTGTTGTCAAGGTCAATGATTGCTTCGAATGGAGCATCTTCCTTGAGCATAAGTGTGTTTGGTTCTGCTTCTGCAAGAACGAAGTAATCGATGCAAGCTTCAAGGTTAGCATTACATGCGTCAACCTTAGCCTGGTTGCCCTGCTTGTTAGGACGGTCGTTGTCTGCATATTCATAAGCTGAATCTGCATAGAGGTTGAACATCATTGGTGAACCGTCAGCATTGTACTTAAGGTCGCCAACGTTCTTTTCGCCTGTCTTAACTTCTTCGTCATTTTCTGAGTAGATAGCTTGGTAGTAGTAACCAAGACCCTGAAGAAGGTGACCAAGAGCGTCTTCAACTGTGAGACCCTTTTCAAGAGCGATGTCTGAAAGAACGAGTTCATCATAGTCCATAGCGAAGATGCCTTCAGCGATTTCGATGTTAGCAAGAAGGTCTGCTGTACCGCCTGCTTCGATAAGAGAATCTCTCTTAAGAAGGAGCTGCTTGTAAGCAGTCATAAGGTTGTACTTAACATCATAAATTCTTGAGTTAAGTGATGCGTATGGGTCTGAACCATCAACAACTGCTTCTGCTGCTGCAAGAGCTGTTGCGAATCTGTACCATGATACTGATTCGAAGTAGTCTTCCTTAAGGTTCTGTGCATAAACGTGTGCAAGTTCCTGTTCAAGGAAGTAGAGATGGTCATTAGCCTCTCTGTTTGCCTCGATTTTAACGAACTGTTCATAGTATTCGATACGAGAAGCAAGGTCGTCAACATAGAGTTCTTTGTTAACTGGCTGTTTCCACTCTTCATGAGCAAGGATAGATGCATTGATTGCATCCTCGCTGTTTACAAGTTTAGTAGCCTCGATAGCTGCTGCCTTGTTTGCGTTAGGTTCTGCATCGATAACGAGGTCAAGTTCAGCCTGACGGATGCCTGAGTTAAGGATGTAGTATGTATCCATAACTTCTGGAGCAAGGTATGTACGGTAAAGTTCTTCACCCTTAACCTTAACATCATTGTAGTTGAAATATTCGTAGAATTCTACGTCCTGGAAGTTGATTTCTCTGCCTTCTTCAGCATCGCCAACGAGATAATCGTCGTCAATAACTGCTTTAAGGTCAAGAATCATTTGAGGAATATCTGCGTCTGATGCGCCAGAAGCCTGAGCTTCTGCAAGAGCTGTTTCGTAAGCTTCTTTAGCTGCTTCAAATCTTTCCATTGCTGGTTCGATCTGAGGCATGATTACTTTAACGTAGTCATGAGCTGCGTTGTTGTTAGCTTCTGTCATCATTGGGTATGTTGCAAGTTTAACGATGTCTTTCCAAGCTGCGTTGTACTCGTTGTAAGTTGCTTCGTCAACACCCTGGTGAGCGTTGTAACCGTTACCTGCGTTTGCTGAATATACTTCATCAATGCCGTAGTTATCATAGTGGATGAATACCTGCTGGTAAACAGCTTCACCGTCGTACTGAACAGATACTGGCTGGAATGCGTAGATACCGATTGGGTAATCGTAATCTGCACCCTTCACAGCTTTATAGAACTGACCTGTAGCACCAGTCCATGAACCAAGAGAAGCTTCGATCTTATCTGGCCAACCTGACTCGTCACGAGTTCTGTATGTGAAGTATTCTTTAGTCTTAGCATACTGGTCATATGATGGGTAATCTACTGCATCCCAATATGTGTCATTATTACATTTATTATCAGGAGTTGGGTCAACTTCGATACTCAAGTCAGGAGCTTCGTACTGTTTGAATGGTGTGTTACCAGTAACTGAGTTCTTGTACTTGAATGTGTTTGTTGAGTTAACGATTGCGCCGTAAATATCTTCTGAGAAGATGTACTTGTTGTAACCAGCAATCTGTGTTTCCCAAGTGATACCACCGTCAAGTTTTGAGTCTGATGTAGCTACCTGTGCGTCTTCATACAAGTCAGAAATTAAGAATGTAACTGATGTGTAAAGAGTACCGCCGATATCGCTACCATCTTTACCGATGTATGAGTATGCAATTGTTACAGTAACAGTTTCCTGACCGTTATATTTACCGCCAACTTTAATGTCGATAGTTTCATAAGGTGAAGCATAGCCGTCGCCGTAATCAAATGTAAGTGAGTTTACAGTTGCGTCAGATGTAACTGATTTAATCTGAATTGCGTATTCATGGTCTTCAACACTTGAATTTCTGTGAATCTCAAGCATACCTGATGATGAGTTCAAGAAGTGAATCTGTGTTTGAGCTGAATCCATGTTTGGATATACGCCGTTGCCTGACCACTGGAATGCATAGTCGTTACCGTCACGGAATGTTGTCCAGATAGCTGGCTCTGCAAGTACCTGTGGGTCTGTCTTCCAACCAAGGATGAAGTTGATGAATGGGAATACCACATCAAGAACACCATTGTTGTAAGCTGTTGTAAGAGCATCAAGAAGGTTTTCTACAAGAGTTGCAATGTTTGTCTGGTTTGCGAGTGTATCGAAATCAGTCATTGCTGATGGAATGAATGCGAATGAACCGCCGCCAACTTTCTTGAAGATGCTGTTTACGATACCCTTTACGAGTGGAGCAAGCTGGTCAAGAATGTTTGCATTTCTGAAGTAGTTCTTTGAACCATTGAACTGAATTGTGTTGATAAGGTGACCCCAGTTAAGGTCAACGATACCAAGAATAAGGTCTTCACGAAGCCAGTGCTCAATCTTATATTCGCCTTCAGCTGGTTCTACTGTGAGAATTTCGTCAACAGGAAGAATGTCCTGAAGAACTGTCTGAATTTTCTGCCATGGGTTTTCAATTGTTGCAAGGTTGATGTTAAGGCTTGTTGTGTTAACAAGCTTTTCAAATTTCCATGACCATTCAAAGTCATCTGAAAGGCCCCAGTCAACGATGTAGTCAACCATACCTTCCCAATAGTTAACTGTCTGGTCAAGTTTAAGGTCAGCTTCTGTGTATGCGCCGCCATCTACCTTATAACCTGAAGCAGCAACGAATGATTCCCAAGTTGATGTGCCTTCACCCATATCAGCAAATGCACGAAGATACTCGAAACCAGCGTTGATACCCATTGTAAGGCAAACGTCGAACCAGTAGTCGCTGTCTTTACCTGAAACGAATGACTTAACAGGGTCTTCTTCTGTTGTACCAAAGTCAGCATAGATAAGAGCATCATAGTTGTACTCTGGTGTGAGGTAAGCTGCGAATTCACGAACAGCTGCTGCAAGAATTGCGCCAACCTTTGTGTTGTCAGCGATAAGTTCATCAGCTGTTGGAAGAGTCATTGATGGCATAATGATATCAACGAGCTGTGCTGCAATACCTGTAAGAACTGTGTCGTTATCGTCACTTGTAAGCATTACATAGTAGCAGTGTGGGTTTGTAGCATAGTCAGAACCGAAGATGTGCATTGGAGCAAGCTCAATGAATGCCTGAGCCATCATCTTGATGTTGTTAACAAGATTTGAGTTGTCGCCCTTAACGAATGCAGGACGAGTCCAGTTAGATGTGATACCCTGAGTATCTGTGTAGCCAAGAGCTTCTTCAACGAGAACTGTTTCAGCAACCTTGATAAGGAAGTTGTTTACGTTCTGAAGAATTCTTGTGTCAGCACTTGAAGCGCTTGATGGAACGAATTCATTCATGAAGTCGCCTGTGATTTCATAATCCCAATTAATGATTGAGAAGTAGTTGTTTACGTTTGAAATGTCACCAGCAAAAATCTGGTCTTCGAAACGATAGTAGTGGTTACCGTTGATTACTTTGTAATCTGACCACTCCCAGAGATATTCGCCCTGTTCCTGTGTGAAGAATGGGTCTGATGAGTCTGGAAGAGCTTCAACAGTATCGTCGCCAACCTGACCAACATAAGCGAACTTAGCAGCAAAGAGTTCAGCAAGAACCTTTTTGATTGAGCCGTTAAGAACAACTGGAGCCATGTTTTCGAATACTACTGGAATCATCTTGTAAAGAAGGTCACCAGCACTGATGTTTGCGAGGTCAACTTCAAAGTCCATACCTGGAAGGAATGGAGAATTGTCGTCATACCACTTGAGTGACCATGTGTTGCCCCATTCGTCTGTTGCTTTCCAAACATAAGTTGAACTGCCTTCAACTTCCTGAGACATAACGTATGTCTGAGCTTCTTTGAAGTATGTATAAGCAGCTGGGCTACCGTTAACTTTGTCTGGAGTCTTAGCAAGAGTCTTTGCTTCAGCTTCGTCAACGATGTGGTAAACTGTCATAACAGAACCAGGAGTTGTGCCGTTAACTACATATACACATCTCATGCTGTTAGCACTTGGTGTGCCAGGAGCTGATGTAACGATAGGCATCTTTGTGTGGTTAGATGTCATATTACCGTTAACGTCATACTTAACAGTTGTGATTGACATATCGTTTTTGAAGAGATTCTTAACGAATGTGTTAAGTGTTGACTCAACGCCACCGTTACCCTTAGCAGCTGTGTCATAAGCTTTGATTTCTGTAAGAGTGTCATCCCATCTTTCAAGCATTGGGAATACAAGACCCTTTACAAGACCTGGAAGGTCGCCGATGATGTCTGTAACAGCAGACATATCACCAAGGTTGATGATACCAAGGTTAAGAGTACCAGTCTTTATGATGTTAGCGATAACAGTTTTGTTAGCGCCAAGAAGCTCGAAGAGCTCAGAGAAAAGTGTAAGCTGGCTGTCGCCTGCACGGTCGATACCTGTGTTCCAAGTATCAAGAGAAACGCTTTCGATAATACCAAGGTCAACAACGCCCATAGCGATTTTAACAAGAGTATTATTCAAAGTGTCTTTCAAACCGTCAACTGTTTTGCAAAGAGCGTCAACAGATGAAAGGTCGATTGTAATTGAGATACCTGCAAGTGAGAAGAGTGTTCCCATATTGAGGTTCATCTTATTGAGAAGTGCGTCAAGAGCATCCTGAATGATAGATGCACGCTCTTCTGTTGAGAGTCTTGTAACTTGACCGTAATCTGAGTAAGCATCAAGTGCTTTGAGGTTATCAACAGTCTGCACTGGTGTGATAGCCGCAAGACCCATAACTGAGAATGCTGAAAGTGCAAGAACAACTGCAAGAACAACACTCAAGAGTTTTTTCATTTTTTTCATAGTTGTATTTTCCTCCTATTAAATTTTGCATACATTATTATATATGCAATTAAATAGCGCCCGTTATTATTTTACATCGCTGCGGGACTGCGATACTGAGAGCATCAATCACTCACTCTCTGACCTAGCCGTCGTAACTACATCCTACGATTCGGCAGAGCTCGACAAAAGCGCCCTATATTACCCGGACTGCCTTCACACCGCTTCCGCTTTATCAGTTAAGAAAAGCCACGGCGGAAGACTGATGATACACACCCGAGTTATTACCTTAGGATGTGTATCTTTTTTGGTGCAAAAAGTATCCATTTTTAAAAAATTAGACACTTCGCCCCATTACACCATTCCTATGGTTATAGTAATTGTACAACTTAATTTGCAAAATATCAATAGGGATTTCATAAATTTTTCGTTTTTTTGCAAAAATTACATATTTTTTTTGGTTGTTTTGTGCAAAAGTACAAAAGAAAATTTTAGCAATTCGACGAAGTTCTAAAAAATCTGTTAATTAATCAACATTATGTCTATTTTATCTATATTTTTTGATGTTTTTATGTGATTTAATAAACAATTTTAGCATTTTGTGTTGATTAACTTGTAAAATCACAATATGTTGGGTATAGAGGAGTGGGGTGGTCAAGATATAGATATATTGGGAGGTGTCGAACTGAATGTAGAATGCTAAATGCTGAATGCTGAATTGTGGAACTGCGTTGCGATTATAATTTGACATATTTGCAGGCGTGGAAGCCTGCCACTACGCGAACTCGACAAATTATAATTTGCTAAATAAAAAAAAGCGGAGCCAAAGCTCCGCTATCTGAACATTAAAATTTAACTTGTTCTTTTCTCTTTTTATTTTTCCTTGATTTTGCATCTTTTTTTGCTTTCAACTTATTTTTAAGCTCGTTAATTTTGTCAGCTCTTATCTGACCTTTTTCAGTATATGTGTCATCATCATTAATACCTTTTACTTTTTTAACAGCAAAACCGATAACTCCACGATATTTTTTATCAAAGAGCTTATCAATATCGTCGCCAAACAGTTTAACAAAAATCAAGAGAACTATTCCGATTACTACGGCTGAGAAGCATAAGAAATGATATGTTTTGAATGGACCTACTATATCTTCTTCAAATCGTAAAAATTCGCCAACAAAACGAGTTGCACCAAAGAGTATTAAATAGATTGGATAAAGTGTGCCACGTTTTGCCTTCTTTTTATAGAACATAAAGAATATGAATATTGCCAATGCCCAGAAAATCTCGAGAAGCTGTGATGGGAACTCATATCTCTCATAACGATAGTTATATAAGCCGTTTTCCATTTCCATACCATTACAGCAACCGGCAAAGAAACAGCCTAACTTTGCAAAAATCAATGCAAGGGGATATGAGGGTGTTATCCAGTCCATCTGTTTTAATGGATTTATGCCTATAATAATACAAATTAATAAATATATAACAACATTATTATATATTATGGCGAAATAGTTTGCTCCTGTACCAAACAATTTACCAAATGCAACTGTGCCTGAAACATCATATTGCACAAATGATATCAAAATGTAAACTTCAGCAATAAGCCAAATATAATCTTTTGATAAAAAGCCTGTAATCTTTGATAATATTTTCTTGATTCCTTTTATCTCAGGGCTTGACGCTGTTATACACTGTGTTATGTTCCCAAAAAATCTTTCTATTGCTTCTACACAGTAGCTAGGAATATTTCTTTTTTGTTTAATGCACAAAAGCTGATACAGTATCATTATATACCAAGAGATAGCGTTTAAATTTGAGTATAAAGCACTTCTTATTTCTTGCGATTCATGCAGCATTTTGTTCACTCTCCTTAACTACATAATTTCTAAAACTGTGATTAGCCGTTGAATTTGAAGTTTTCTTGTACAAAGCTTGCAAAATTGAAGGTTTCATCATAGCCTTCGCCATCCATACATACATAATCTACTGAATAAATTATTTTTTCAGCTTCAAAAAAGATATTCTCTGCATAATGAACAGTTTTTCCTTCACCATCTACTATTCTGTATATATAATGACGTGCTCCATAGGTTGAAATCGCCGTAAGCTTCTTTTCAACAGTAAATATATATCCTTGTTGTTCGAAACCTTCTCTAAGCTGTTCATTAGTAGCATCAAGTTCTTCAATGTGAGTAGTAATGCTTTCCTTTTCACCGAGCTCTCTTAGCTCTACGAAGGTAATATAACACTTGTTGTCAGTATTCTTCTTAATAATTCTACTTATTTGTGTACCTTCCCAGCCTTTAGGAGTGTTTATTTTAAAATTTTTACCTTGAATATAGCCATCGCCAATAAAACTACCTGAAATCTGAACAAATCTGGTCTGTTCTTCGCCATTTTCGTAGGTGATAATTTCACCATCTTCGTCTGTTACAACTACAACAATCTGATTTTCATCATTTATAACTGTATTTCCGTTTTCGTCAGTATAAAGAAGCAAATCCTGACCATTTACGTCTGTTGTTTCATACTTTTGCTTACACGCTGTAAAGATTGTTGCGATACAAACTAATGCAAGTGCAACTGCAATAATTTTTTTACTCATAATAATTACTCCTTAAATAGTATTTTATTCTGTTACCTGAGTTAAATCACGATTATCAATAGGAATAATGCCGATATATGTTTTTCCACTATGAACTATCAATGGATTATTATTGAAGTCATAGAATTTTAATGAACCTGTTTCTGCATCAAACTTCCAAGAAATCTTCTGTCCCATTCCGTTTGCAATATACATACCCTTATTGTCAATGTTCTTTGCATCGAACTTCCAGTCCACATGACCTTTATCTGTATTCATGCTTTCAACAGGAACATAAATGAAAATCGCATTCTTAACAGCCATCTGCTGGTCGTTGTTTCCGTCAGTCATCTTCTTACCGTTAAGCTCGTTATAATACAACTGGTCTTTTGCGTTGTATCTAAATGTATAAACATAACTGCTTGAATATGTAACCTGTAAAGCTGAACATGGGCCGGAATATTCGCTACTGTCGTTCCACGGAATTTTTCCGCCTTCAACAGTTACTTTATATGGTACCCAGTCTTCAACTGTCTGCTTTGTTGAATAACCAAGATTCTTAATAGCCTTTTGAATTGAGGATTTTGTTACATAGCCTCTGTGCTCTAATGAAACATTAGTTCTTGTCTTATCACGGAAGAAATATGTGTTTTCATATTTTGTTCCGTCAATGTTATCCATATCATATTTTTCAAAAGCCTGATATGCCATATATTTGCCAAGAGTTTTGCCGTCCGAGCCACCCCAATGAGTATATATCGCATTCATTCCTGCTGCAAGTTCAACAAAATCGTGACGTGCACTTCTTACCGGACCAACTTTATCAGGAATCTTGTTTGAGTCAGCGTAAACCCACATCATTCTTGTTACGCCACCTTCAACCAAGCCTTCAACAATAAGGTCAGGGGAGGTAAGCCCCCATTGTGGTCTTGCAGAAGATGTGTTTTCAACCATTATTGCTATTGGTCTTGACCCTTGAGCGCTCTCTGACAAATCAAGTAAGCCTGTAAGCGGATTCATATTTTCAGGAATTTCTTCTTCCTGCTCCGTTATTGGCTCAGTAGTCTGTGGCACAAAGTTAGGGTCTTCTTCATACACGTCCTGCTTATTATTGCAACCTGCAAAGGTAATCAACAGAAGTGTCAGCACCATAACAATGCTTACTATTTTTACCATTTTCTTATTCATTTTTGTGTATCCCTCTCAGAGAAATTTAATTATTTCTCAATTTTTGTCTTTCCACCCATATACATCTGTAATGGTTTTGGAATATTGATGCTTCCGTCTGCGTTAAGATTGTTTTCAAGGAACGCAATCAACATTCTTGGAGGTGCAACTACCGTGTTATTTAATGTGTGTGCGAAATAGTTGCCATCCTTACCCTTAATTCTAATGCCAAGACGTCTTGCTTGTGCATCGCCAAGGTTTGAACATGAGCCAACTTCAAAGTATTTCTGTTGACGAGGACTCCACGCTTCAACGTCACAGCTCTTAACCTTTAAATCAGCAAGGTCACCTGAACAACATTCAAGTGTTCTAACAGGAATATCGAGTGAACGGAAGAAATCAACTGAATTCTGCCAAAGCACATCGTACCATTTCATACTGTCTTCAGGCTTACAAACAACAATCATTTCCTGCTTTTCAAACTGATGAATTCTATAAACACCACGTTCTTCAATACCGTGAGCACCAACTTCTTTACGGAAACAAGGGGAGTAGCTTGTAAGTGTTTTTGGAAGTTCATTTTCAGGTGTGAAAGTATCAATGAACTTACCAATCATTGAATGTTCGCTTGTACCAATCAAATAAAGGTCTTCGCCTTCAATCTTATACATCATATTTTCCATTTCTGCAAAGCTCATAACGCCTGTTACAACATCGCTACGAATCATAAATGGAGGAATGTAATAAGTAAAGCCTCTGTCAATCATAAAATCTCTTGCATAAGAGAGAATTGCTGAATGAAGTCTTGCAATATCACCACAGAGATAGTAGAAACCGTTACCGCTTGTCTTTCTTGCAGAGTCAAGGTCAATACCGTTAAGGCTTTCCATAATATCAACATGATAAGGAACCTCATAATCAGGTGTTACAGGCTCACCATAACGCTGAATTTCAACGTTTTCACTGTCGTCCTTACCGATTGGAACGCTATCATCAATAATGTTAGGAATCACGAGCATAATCTTTCTGATTTCTGCCTCTAATTCGCCTTCTTTAACCTGCAAAGCAGCGAGCTCATCAGCCATATCTTTAACTTTTTGTTTAACTACTTCTGCTTCATCGCGTTTGCCCTGTGCCATAAGTCCGCCGATTTCCTTACTTACGGAATTACGAAGTGCACGAAGCTCGTCGCCTCTGCCTTTTGCTGCTCTGTATTCAGCATCAAGCTCAATTACCTTGTCAACTAAAGGAAGCTTTTCATCCTGGAATTTCTTTTTAATGTTTTCTTTAACCACATCAGGGTTAGTTCTGACAAATTTTATATCAAGCATTTGTATTCCACCTTATTTATCAAGTTCTTTTGCGAGTTTTGTCAAATCTTCTTTTCCGAAGAACTCAAATTCAAGAGTTCCTTTGTGTCCGGATGGTGACAAATAGATTTTTACTTTTCTACCAAGGACATTGGTAAGAGCAATCTCAACCTCATCATAGTATTTATCTCGTTTTTTGTCACGCTTTTTAGGTTTTGGTTTCTCGCCTTGATTAGCATATTTAACCATTTTTTCAACCTGACGAACTGATAATTCCTGAGCCACAGTAGTTTCTGCTATTCGAAACATCTCTTTTTCATCATCAAGTCCCAATAACGCACGGGCATGTCCGGCTGAAATCTTTCCGTCACCAAGCATTTGTAACACAGGTGAGGGGAGTTTCAATAATCTCAATGTATTTGTAACTGCTGTACGGGATTTTCCAACTCTGTCGGCAGTTTCTTCCTGAGTGAAACCATAGTTTTCTATGAGAGATTTAAGTCCTTCTGCTTCTTCAACGGGATTTAAATCTTCTCTTTGAAGATTTTCGATAAGAGCAAATATACTTGCCTCTTCATCTGTCATTTCACGAATAGTAACCGGTACTTCGTGAAGCCCCGCCATACGTGCTGCACGCCAACGACGTTCACCGGCAATAAGCTGATAACTACCATCGGACATCGGTCTTACAAGAATTGGCTGGATTATTCCATTCTGCTCTATGCTTTTTGCAAGTTCCTCAAGAGCTTTTTGATTAAAGTTTTTTCTCGGCTGATTTCTGTTAGGCTCAACATCATTAATGCTTAACATTGTTGCAGAGTTTTCGTTCTCCGTTGCCGAATTATCAAGGAAAAGGGCATCCATACCTCTGCCCAATCCACCTTTTTTAGCCATCTTCTCACCTCATCGCTTCTGCTGAGATAAAAATTCTTCTGCAAAGTCATTATAAGCGACTGCTCCCTTAGAATTCTTATCATAATACATAATTGGCTCACCAAATGATGGAGCCTCTGAAAGTCTGACATTTCTCGGAATTGTTGTTTTATAAACTTTATTAGGGAAGAACTTTTTAATTTCTGTTACAACCTGTTGTGTAAGGTTAAGTCTTCCATCATACATTGTCTGTAAAACACCTTCAAGTTCAATATGTGGGTTATAAAGTCTTTTAACCTGACGGACAGTTGCCATAAGCTGTGCAAGACCTTCAAGTGCATAGAATTCGCATTGTACAGGCACTAAAAATGTATCAGATGCCGTTAATGCGTTAATTGTTATAAGTCCGAGAGAAGGAGGACAGTCAAAGAAAATGTAATCATACTTGTCCCAAAGCTGTGCAACAGCCATTTTCAAACGGCTTTCTCTCTTTTCGATTGCGATAAGTTCAACTTCTGCACCTGCAAGATTAAGGTCTGCAGGAATAATATCAACATTTTTAAATCTTGTTGTAACTACTGAATCATTTGCATTGATGTCTTTAACAAGAATGTCATAGGAAGAATGAACTATTTTTCTTTTATTTATACCGAAACCACTTGTGGAATTGCCCTGTGGGTCAATATCTGCAAGTAGCACCTTATATCCCTTTGCACCAACTGCTGCTGCAAGGCTTACGGCAGTTGTAGTTTTACCCACACCGCCTTTTTGGTTAATTATTGAAACAACTTTTGCCAAAAATCCCACTCCGAAAACAGTAAAAAGGGTATATTTATCACCCTATTACCCGATTTTACACAAGTATATCACATATTTTTAAAAATTTAAAGTGAAAATTGATATTTTTTACAAATTGATAATATTTTCTAAAAAGTTTAGCTCAATAACAATTGGAAAATGTTTCACGTGAAACAATTTTACCTGTAAATACAGCAAAAGACTCCCTTTCGGGAGCCTTTCGCTGTGGATGTGGGGTGTGAAAGAGAAGGATATGGAGTGGCTTTCGCCACATTTATAAAATCACTCCGTATCGGGGGATAAGAGTGGTTTTATCATAATTGTTATTGATTACTTGCCAAGGGCTTATCTTCAAGCTTAGGAATTCTCACGATATACTCAACATATTCGTCTGTTTCTGTTTTAACAGAATCTGCATCAATTCCTGCTCGACGAATCGTATCAACTGCATTATTAAGAGTATTTATAAAAATTCTTATATCCTTGAAGCCCTTTAGAATCTGTCTTTTCGGTGCCTCGTTTTTTCGGAGCATTTGCTCAATTAAGGTTTCACTTTCGTTGACTGTAAGATGTCTGTCAATCATTATGGAAAGTGCTCTTGCTCGTTGTATTTCATCTTCTAATGACAATAACGCTCTCGCATGTCTTTCGCTAAGCCCTGCACGAGAAATTTTATATCTCATTTCTTCACTGAGTTTTAATAATCTTAACTTGTTTGAAAGTGTGGACTGTGCTTTTCCTAACTTTTTGCAGAGTTCGTCCTGACTCATACGATATTCGCTGACAAGTATCGCCAAGGCCTCTGCTTCCTCAAAGAAATCAAGATTTTGCCTTTGCAAGTTTTCAATTATGGCAAACACTGCAGAGTCACTCTCTGAAATATCGTTTACAATACAGGGAACCTTTGTTATTCCTACAAGCCTTGCTGCACGGAGTCTTCTTTCTCCAGCAACCAATTCGTATTTACCGTTTTCATTAGTCCTGACTAATAACGGTTGTAAAATACCATTGGCACGAATACTTTGTGCAAGACCTTCAAGTTCATCGTAATTAAACCTTTTTCTCGGTTGATTTGGATTTGGGAGAATTTCACTTTGCGGAATTAAGATTATTTTACTCTCTGTTCTTATCTTGTAATGATTATTTTTCTTCATAAATAAAACCTCCGCAGTGCTTGTCCTTGACATAAGGATAACACCACAAAGGCATAAATGTAAAGAAAATCCCATCGTGTAAAAACGACGGGATATCAATAGTTTTCGGCATTATTTTAAAGGCTTTTTAGCGATTTGTGCAGAAGGTCTTGGGTATTTTGTCGGAGTTTGCGAATTCTTTTTAATACGAATTATTCTTCGAGGCATATTTTCGACTAAATCAAACAAAATATCCTCCTCAATTTTACCACCAAGAATATTAATTGCCTTTTTTGCTTCACTAATTTCTTCGGTAGTTTCGGCAGATTTCATTGAAACAAAGCTACCACCAACCTTAACAAATGGCAAACAGTATTCAGAAAGGACGGGAAGTGCTGCAACTGCACGTGCAGTTGCAAAGTCATATTTTTCTCTATATTTTGCAAGCTGTGCTGCTTCTTCTGCTCTCATGTGGAGAATGTCCCCACTAATCCCACATTCATTTAAAACGCTTTCAATGAAACCGAGTCTTTTCTTTGTACTATCGAGAAATGTCATTTGAATATCAGGTCTGTAAAGCTTTAAAACAAGTCCCGGGAATCCTGCACCTGTACCAACATCAATAATTTTTGCATTTTCAGAAATATCAACATATTTAAAAATTGATAAACAGTCTGCAAAATGCTTAACAGTGACGTCGTCAGGCTCTTTTATAGCAGTAAGGTTGAAACTCTTGTTAGTTTCAATAAGCATTTCTGCAAATGTATCTAGACGAGCAAAAGCTTCTTCATCAACATTTATTTCAAAAGGCTTGATTGTATTATAAAATAACTCTTTGTTTAACATAATTGTTTTCCTTTATTTTCTTTCATTCTTGCTCAAATGAATAAGTAATACAGATATATCTGACGGGGAAACACCACTAATACGAGATGCCTGTCCAACACTTTCCGGTCTTACTTTTTTAAGTTTTTCCCTTGCTTCAAGACGAAGTGAATAAACATCATCATAATCTATATTAGCAGGAATTTTCTTAACCTCAAGTCTTCTCATTTCATCAACTTTTGCTTGTTGACGCTTGATATATCCCTCATATTTAAGGTCAATTTCAACCTGTTCAAAAACATCCCACGGCAAATCAGGTCGGGTTTTGTCAAATGGTGTAAGACATTCATAGTCAAGTTGTGGACGTTTTATAAGTTCAGCAAGTCTTATACCCGTTTTCATTGGTGCTGTTTCACGTGAAACAAGTACTTCATTTATAGCATCCGACGGTGGAATTGTAACAGATTCCACTCTTTCTCTTTCCTGTTTTATGAGTTCAAGTTTATTTTTGAAATTATCATATCTTTCCCGGGAAATAAGTCCGATTTCGTAACCATAGTCTGTAAGACGAATATCTGCATTATCCTGACGAAGTAAAAGTCTGTACTCACTACGGGATGTCATCATTCTATAAGGGTCGGAGCATCCCTTTGTAACAAGGTCATCAATAAGTGTACCGATATATGAACTTGCACGGTCAAGAATAAATGGTTCTTTACCTTGGATTTTACGAACTGCATTGATACCTGCAATAAGACCTTGTGCAGCTGCTTCTTCATATCCTGATGAACCGTTAAACTGTCCTGCACCGAAAAGATTCTCAATATCATTAAATTCCAATGATGCCTTTAATGCCAATGGGTCAACACAGTCATACTCAATAGCATAGGCGGTTCGCATAACCTCAACATTTTCAAGGCCTTTAATGCTTCTCAAAAATTTCAACTGAACATCCTCGGGAAGGGAAGAAGACATCCCCTGAAGATAGAGTTCTTCCGTATCAAGTCCACAAGGCTCAATAAAAAGTTGATGCCTTTCTTTTTCTTCAAAACGAACAATTTTATCTTCAATACTTGGACAATATCTTGGCCCAACACCCTCAATTTTTCCTGAGTAAAGAGGGGAGCGATGAATATTTTCAAGAATAATTTTCTTTGTTTCTTCGTTTGTATATGTAATATGACAAACTTCTTTATTTTCAGGTAAATCAACAGTTTCATATGAGAAAGGAATTACTTTCTCATCTCCTTCTTGTACTTCTAACCCACTAAAATCAACACTGCGTCTATTAACTCTCGATGGAGTACCTGTTTTAAATCTTCTAAGAGGAATATTCATTTTATAAAGTGCCTGAGAAAGTCTTGTTGCAGGGAACATTCCGTCAGGACCACTTTCAAAGGAAACATCGCCAATATAAATTCTGCCACCAAGAAAAGTACCTGTCGCGATAATAACTGCCTTTGCAGTATATATCGCTTCAAGTTGTGTTTTAAGGTAGAAAACATCGTCCTTTTTATAAAGGTCAACAATTTCTGCCTGTTTCATATCGAGGTTTTCCTGTTTTTCAAGAGTGTGCTTCATATATTTTGAATAATCACGTCTGTCAATCTGTGCACGTAAAGAGTGTACAGCAGGACCTTTACCACGATTAAGCATTCTGACTTGTATGGAATTTTTATCTGCAGCTTTACCCATTTCACCACCAAGGGCATCAATTTCACGAACCAAATGTCCCTTTGATGTGCCACCGATTGATGGATTACAAGGAAGATTTCCAACCCAATCCATATTTATCGTAAAAATAACAGTTGATGCTCCAAGGCGAGCAGAAGCCAATGCAGCCTCAATACCTGCATGACCTGCACCAATAATTGCTATATCATATTCTTTTGCAAAATATTCCATAATATCATTCCTAAAAAAATATGGCGGAAGCTAAAGCCCCCGCCCTACCATTTTAAATTAGTCTGTAATTGTTGAACGGATTTCAACTTTTCCGTAAAGCGCAGAACCGTCGATATCACTCTTTGGTGCTCTGTCAGGAGAAATTTCCGGCTTATATGCTTCCTTCTTTTCTCTTCTACCACCGTTTCTGTTGTTTCTTCCACGGTTGCCACCACTGTGTTTTGCTCCTTCAACAGGAGAAATAACTACTCGTCTGTCGAGGTCTGAACCGATTGAGTGAGAAGTTGCTCCTTCAATTTCTTGAACAGCAGTATGAATAATTCTTCTCTCGTAAGGATTCATTGGTTCAAGAGAAATGTTTCTTCCCTGACGAACAGCTCTAAGAGCAGTTTTTCTAGCAAGGATTCTGAGTGTTTCTTCTCTCTTTGCACGATAATTACCAACATTGATTGCTACTCTCTTATAGCTTGACTTTCCTTTATTTGCAACCATTCTTGCAAGATACTGGATAGCATCAAGAGTTTCACCACGTTTACCGATAATAATACCGTAATCATCACCGCAGTCAAGTTCAAAGTAAATTTCTTCTGCATTTGATTTTTCTGTAATTGTACATTCCTGCATACCAAGAGACATAACAATTGATTTGATATACTCTGCAGTTTCAGGATAGAGATTTGTTTCTTCCATTGGAAGTTCAACAGTTTCTTCTTTTACAGGCTCTTTAACTTCCTGTTTTTTTACTTCAGCCTTCTTTTCAGGCTTTTTCTCTGTCTTTTTGTTATCTTTTTTTGATTCCTTTTTTTCAGGTTTTGGGTCAGGTAAGCTTACTGAAACCTTAACTTTAGCAGGGTTACCACCAAAAAGACCAAGAATTTTCTTTGTTGGAGTCTGAACAACTTCAACAGTAAAATCATCAAAATCGCTGATGCCAAGCTCTACCATGGCAGCAGCTTTTGCCTCGTCAACTGTATTACCAGTTCCGATTGCTTCTTTAATCATATTTTTACCTCAGTTAATCTTCGTTTTTCTTTTCTGCTATGCTCTTTAAAACCTTTTCTTTTGCTCTACGATTAATAGTTTCTTCAACCATTGTCTTAGCAAGTTCTTTTTTAGGCGAGAAAACCTTGTTTGTAATAACCATTTGTACAAATGAAAGAGCACTTGACATAATAATGTAAATACCAACGCTTGCAGGGAAAAGGAATGAGAAATAAACACTCATTGCAGGTGACATAAAAGTCATACAACCTGTTGATGGATTTTTAGCCATTTCAGGATTTGTCTGTCTCTGTCTTAACCATGTGTATATACCCATAGCAAGTGATGTTATACCTGTGAGAATAGGAATAAGCCATAATGGGTCCATTCCCATTTTTGTATCCGGTGTTCTTGAAAGGTCAATTCCAAGAAAGCTGAATTTATCAATAAATTCATTGATAGTTGTAACTACTTCAGCAGGTATAGCAGATAAATCAAGCTCATCAAAGCGAGTGATTGCAGTAAGTTCAAGTCTCATTTCCTGCTTTTCATAGTTTGTAAGGTCTGAAAGCTTTAAAACCTCAGCCTTAAGAATTTCAATTGTTTCCTTTGGAATCTTAAGAACGTAAGATAAAAGTCTATAGTTTACACCGAAAACACCCATCATTACAGGTAACTGAATAAGCATTGGGAGACATCCACCTGTCATTGATGAATAGCCTTCTTTTGCATAAAGTTCTTGGGTTGCTTCGTTAATCTTCTGCTGATTACCAGCATACTTTTCTTTAATTCTTTTAAGTTTTGGTTGCATTCTTTGGGTCTTAACCATACCCTTTTGTTGCTTTATCGAGGACGGAAGTAAAACAAGCTTAACGCAAAGTGTCATTAGCAACAGTGATAATACATAGTTGTTACTGATTTCATAGAAGAAACCAATAATCATACCAAATGGTATCGATAAGTAGTTATAAATAAATTCGTACATTTTGTCCTCCGAAATCCTCTGGACTCACTTTTTTTTCTTTTTTTCCGGAACTGGGTCATACCCGCTTGGAAAAAGTGGATTACACCGTAAAAGTCTTAAAATGGCAAGTAGTGTACCCTTTAAAACTCCGTGTATTTCGATTGCTTCGATTGCGTATTGTGAACATGTGGGATAATAACGGCATTGTGGCCCGAACAAAGGTGATATTTTTCTCTGATAAAATCTAATTGCTTTAATCAACGCTTGTTTCATCAATTACACCTGCTTCCTTTAATTGTGAAAGCATTATCTGTGCTATCTGTGTGCTCTTTTGGTATTTTGTTCTTGACCTGGCAACAAAAACTATATCATAATTACCTGTTATTTTTTCTTCAATTTCACGATAAGCTGCACGAATAAGACGTCTTGAATGATTTCTTTCAACAGCGTTACCAATCTTTTTTGAAGTAGTTATCCCGATACGACAAATTCCCGCACGGTTTTTTAATACATAAGAAACCAGTGCAGGAGCCTGAAATACTTTACCTTTGCCGTATGTTCTACGGAAATCACAGTTACTTTTAATTGTTACTGTCTTTTTCAATTTTTTTACCTATTGACAGATTAATATGTCAACTGCTTTCTGCCCTTAGCTCTTCTACGAGCAAGTACCTTTCTGCCGTTTCTGTCAGACATTCTCTTACGGAAGCCGTGCTCCATCTTGCGATGACGCTTCTTTGGCTGATAAGTTCTCTTCATTACTACTCCTCCGTTTCATAAATAATAGTCACACATTGTAAAAATATCTGCGGAAAGACATTATATAAAAATTTTGTCAACTTGTCAACTTAAAAAATTTTTTTCAATTTTTCCAATATGTACGATAAATTCAGTAAAAATTAAAATTTTTTCAACAATATATTGTGTTTATTGTCAACATACCTATAAAAAAATTTTTTATTTTTCATTTTTTTACTAAAAATTTACTCGTTTTTTTCTCATATTATATTATATATATTATTATAAATTTATAGATTTTCCATTGATATTTGATTTAAACTGTGTTAAAATGTATTATCTGTTAGTTTGAGTTACTACGCACATAAACATATAAAACTCAATTTAGCACTGTTTTTATTGAAATATGAGCCTATCATCAGTTTTTTTTAGATTTTTTAGAAAGGAAAAGAATTATGAATTCTTATACTGAATTTTGGGAACCAATTCGCAGTTATTGTCGTGAAAATATGAATTCTATAGCATTTAATATGTGGATTGACCCTCTTAAATTAATTAAAATTGAGGCAGACCGTGCTATTGTTTCTGCTCCCGGATTTAAAATTGATTTAATTATGACTAAATACAAAAGTTTTATCGAAGAAGCTTTTTATAATATCATGGGTTTCAATGTTGAGCTTGAAATAATACCGGAAGAAAATATTCCTAAAGAAAATTCAGAAATTATCTCTGATTCTTCTTCAAATAGTTCAAACATAAAAAATGAAAAGTTCACTTTCAATAATTTTGTTGTAGGACCTTCAAATAAATTTGCTTACACCGCATCATTGAGAGTTGCTGAAAATCCCGGTTCTGTTTTTAATCCATTATTTATTTACGGAAATTCTGGACTTGGTAAAACTCATCTTTTAAATGCAATTATTGAAAAATTAAAATCTAATAATCCTGATGCAGTTATTGTTTATACAACAAGTGAAGATATAACAAATGATTTATATTTTGCAATCCAAACAAAAACAACTCATGACTTGCATCAAAAATACAGAACTTGTGATGCTTTACTTATTGATGATATTCAAATGATTGCAGGTAAAACTCAGACAGAAGAAGAAATTTTCCACACCTTTGATACTTTAATCAAAGCTGGTAAACAGATTGTTCTTACATCTGATAAGCCACCAAGTGCAATTCCAAAAATTGAAGACAGACTTAAAACAAGATTTGAAAGTGGTCTTCTTTGTGATATTCAGCCACCTGATTTTGAAACAAGAATGGCAATTATTAAAGATAAGGCAAACTATTTAAGATTTGAATTACCTGATGATGTTTGTAGTTTTATTGCAGAAAACATTAAAAGCAATGTTCGTCAAATGGGTAGTGCAGTTAAAAATATATATGCCTATTGCTCATTTAATAACGTTATTCCAACTGTTGACATTGTAAAAGATATTTTAAAAGATATTCTTATTACAAGTCTTCCTGTTAGTGTCGTTGTTGAAAACATTATTGAAAAAGTTTCTTTCACCTTTGGTGTTACATCAGAACAGCTTAAGAGTGAACGTCGTGATGCAAATATTAACAATGCAAGACAAGCGGCTATGTACATAATAAGAGAAATTACAGGACTTTCTCAGGATGAAGTAGGTAAGGTGTTTGGAAGAAATCATTCAACTGTAAACAGCTCTTTAAAAAATGTTCAACAGAAGATTTCTTCTGACCTGAAATATAAAAATCTTATAAATGATATAATTAAGAATATAAATGACTAAGATTTCAACAAGTTTTTAGTTTTGAACAATCCAATTTTAGACAAGTTAAATTTTATCATTTATTTAAACTTAATTTCAAAAAGTTTTCAAAGATAAAAAATCTCTTTTATTCTTTGATATATCAATAAAAAATAAAACTTTCAACAGTTTCGGCAACCCCTAATACTAATACTACACTTTATTATTTTTATTTTTCTAAAAAAAGGAGAAGGATTATGAAATTTATTTGTTCTTCACAGATATTAAGCGAAGCATGTATGAATGTTCAAAGAGCAACATCTTCAAAGTCAACAAATCTTCCTACAATCGAAGGTATTTTAATTAAAGCAGAAAATGACAGAATTATGCTTACCGGTTATGACCTTGAAATGGGAATTATAACTGCAGTTGCAGGAAGAGTTGAACAGACAGGTAGTATTATTCTTAATGCAAAGATTCTTTGTGATATTTTAAGAAATGCTCCTGAAGACCTTGTAACTATTGAATGTGATGAAAGACTTATTTGTAAAATAAAGAGTGGTGACTCAGAATTTTCAATTACAGGCTTTTCTGAGGATGAATATCCTGAATTACCATCAGTTTCGGGTGGTTTCCCAATAGTTATCAAAGGTGAAACATTAAAAGATATGATTAAAAAGACAATTTTTGCAACTGCTGACAATGGTGCAAAGATTGTACATACAGGTGTACGTTTTGAAGTTACACAAGGAAATATCCGACTTGTAGCAGTTGACGGATATAAACTTGCAATCAGAAATGAAAAAATTGACTATGAAGGCGAAGAAAAAGTTTTCATTATTCCTAAAAAGACACTTAATGAAGTAATGAAGCTTGCAGGTGACGGTGATGAAACAGTTTCATTAGTTGTTGCTTCACGTCATATTATGTTTGAATGTGGAAAATACATTATTGTTTCTCGTCTTCTTGAAGGTGAATTTTTAAGCTATAAGAGTGCAATTCCTGTAACTGCAAAAACTGAAGTTAAGGTTAACACAAGAAAAATTATAAGCAGTATTGAAAGAACATCTCTTATTATTACTGAAAGAATTAAGAGTTATATCAGATGCATTTTTGATTCAGAATCAATTAGAATCTCAAGTACAACAGCTCTTGGTACTGCTAATGACAGAATTCTTGCAGATATTCAGGGTGAAAGAGTAGAAATCGGATTTAATAACAAATATCTTCTTGATGCTCTTAAAGTTTGTGATACAGATGAAATTACACTTCGTCTTAATGGTTCAGTATTTCCAATTGTTATTGTTCCGGAAGATGATGGCTCATTAATTTATGAGAGAAGTTTCTTATTTATGGTACTTCCAGTAAGGATGAACTAATATGAAAAAAATATCTGCTCACGTAAAAAAGAAAGAAATAAAACAAATAAAAATTGATACTGATTTTATAAGACTTGATTCACTTTTAAAATTATGTAATGCAGTTATGACAGGTGGTCACGCAAAAATTGTAATACAGGAAAATGAAGTAAAAGTAAACGGTGAAATCAGTAATGCAAGAGGAAAAAAAATTCGTCAAGGAGATAAAGTTGAATTTGACGGAATAATTTATGAGGTTATCTAATGCACATAAATGAAGTAAAAATAGAAAATTTTCGTAATATTGATTTTATGGGAATTTTCCCTCATAAGGAAATAAATGTTATTTATGGTCAGAATGGACAAGGTAAAACAAATCTTTTAGAGGCAATCTGGCTTTTCACAGGATGTAAAAGTTTTAGAAATTCAAAGGATAGTGAACTTGTTCAGTTTGAAAGAGAAAATTCAAGAATTTCATTGAGTTTTGAAACAGAGCTTCGTGAAAATAATGCTGCAATTTTTATTGATAAAAAGAGAACAGCAAATTTAAATGGAATAAATTTGTCATCTCCACGTGAATTAATAGGAAAATACTACGCAGTTGTTTTTTCTCCAATACATTTATCACTTATTAAAGATGGGCCAATAAACAGAAGAAAATTTATTGATACAGCAATAAGTCAGATTGACAATATGTATGCAAAAAAGCTTATGTATTTTAATCATCTTATTCAGCAAAAGAATGCTCTTCTTAAAAATGCAGTAGAAAATCCATCACTTTTAGATACTCTTGATGTATGGGATGAAAAAATTGCATTATCAGGAGCAGAAATTATCTCAGATAGAATTAATTACATAAAAAAACTTAAAAGTAAGGCAACAGAAATTTATAACGGAATTTCGGGAGAAAAAGAAGAACTAGATATTAAGTATCTCAGTAATGTTCGTTATGAAAGTGAAGAAAAAAAAGACATAGCAAGAATTTACTTTGAAAGTTTAAAAAAACACAGGCCGAATGATTTGTATTTAAAAAATACTACAAGTGGTCCACATCGTGATGATATAGAAATTCTAATAAACAATATTTCTGCAAGAAAATTTGGCTCACAAGGTCAACAGAGAAGTGCATCTCTCAGTTTAAAACTTGGTGAAGCAGAAATTATTAAAGATTTAAAGGGAGAACATCCTATAATTTTATTGGATGATGTTATGAGTGAGCTTGATATTACTCGTCAAAACTATATTCTTAATAAAATGACGGAAAAACAAGTTTTCATTACATGTTGTGAAAAAGAAACTGTTTCTCGTCTTCATGCGGGAAAAGTTTTTAAAATAGAAAACGGAAAAGCGGTGGATTAATGTATCTCAATATAGGTCAGGACACAGTTATTATTGATAAAGATATATTGGGTATTTTTGACCTTGATAATACAACTGTGGGAAAATCTACAAGAGAATATATAAACACAGCATCAAAAAATGGTGAATGTATAACGGTATCTTTTGAGGAATTACCTAAATCATTTATCGTTACAACAAATGGTGAAAAAAAGAATATTTACATTTCACCACTAAACACATCAACAATTTTTAAGAGAATAAAATAAAAGTCAAACTTTTGACGGAGGAAAGACATGAGCGACCAGATTAAAAATGAAATTCAAGAAGAAGTTATGGACACAGTCGTAACTGAAACTTATGATGCCTCTGCCATTCAGGTACTTGAAGGACTTGAAGCAGTAAGAAAACGTCCCGGTATGTATATCGGTTCAACAGGACCAAAGGGTCTTCACCACTTGGTTTATGAAATAGTGGATAACTCAATCGACGAAGCACTTGCAGGATATTGTTCACATATTGAGGTTGAAATTTTACCTGATGATATCATTACTGTTAGAGATAACGGACGTGGTATTCCTGTTGGTATTAATGAACAACAAGGACTTCCTGCTGTTACCGTTGTTTTAACTGTTCTTCATGCAGGTGGTAAATTCGGCGGTAGCGGTTATAAGGTATCAGGTGGTCTTCACGGTGTTGGTTCTTCAGTTGTAAACGCTCTTTCAGAGTGGTTTGAAGTAGAAGTTAGCCAGAATGGACATGTTCATCATCAAAGATTTGAAAGGGGTAACATTGTTACTGACCTTAAAGTTATTGGTGACACAGAAGAAACAGGTACATTTATTAAATTTAAGGCTGACCCTGAAATCTTTACAGAAACAACTGTTTATGAATATGAAGTTTTACAAAGAAGACTTCGTGAACAAGCATTTTTAAACGCAGGTCTTTCAATTACACTTACAGACAAACGTGACCCCGACAATATTGTAGAAGAAAATTTCTGCTATGAGGGTGGTATTAAATCCTTCGTTGACTATATTAATACAAGCCGTGGACTTACTCCTGTTGTTGATGATATTATGCATTTTACAACAGTTAGTGGCGACAGAAGTGCAGAAGTTTCAATTTCATATAATGATGGTTATAATGAAATAATTTTGAGTTTCGCTAATGGTGTTCGTACAATTGATGGTGGTACTCACGAAAATGGTTTCAAAACTGCACTTACAAGAGTATTTAACGAATACGGTAGAAAATTTAAACTCTTAAAAGATAATGATAAAAATCTTTCAGGTGATGATGTTCGTGAAGGTTTAACAGCAGTAATTAGCGTAAAACTTACAGAAGCAGAGTTTGAAGGACAGACAAAGGGCAAGCTCGGTAATACAGAAATGCAGACTATCGTGTCAAAGATGATGTATGAAAAGCTTATGACATATTTTGAAGAAAATCCACAGGCTGCAAAAGCAATTTTTAACAAAGCACTTGATGCTTCTCGTGCTCGAGAAGCTGCAAGAAAGGCAAGGGATAGTGCTAGAAGAAAATCAGCACTTGAAGGAAACTCACTTCCCGGTAAACTTGCAGACTGTATTGATAAAAACCCTGAAAATACTGAAATTTTTATCGTCGAAGGTGACTCTGCGGGAGGCTCTGCTAAAGAAGGTAGAGATAACAGAATTCAGGCAATTCTCCCACTTTGGGGTAAAATGCTCAACGTTGAGAAAGCAAGAATTGATAAGGTTATTGGTAACGACAAATTAACTCCTGTTGTTACAGCGCTTGGTACCGGTATCGGTGAAGAATTTAATATAGAAAAACTCCGATATCACAAAATTGTTATTATGGCCGATGCCGACGTTGACGGTCAGCATATCAGAACACTTCTTCTCACATTCTTCTTCAGATATATGAGAGATTTGATTGATGGTGGATATATTTACATCGCACAACCACCACTTTTCAAAGTTAGTAAGGGTAAACGTCACGAATATGCTTTCTCTGACGAGCAAAGAGATGCGTTTCTTGAAGAAATGGGACAAAATTGTGATGTTCAGAGATATAAGGGTCTTGGTGAAATGGACCCTGAACAGTTGTGGGAAACAACAATGGACCCTGCAACAAGAACAATGCTTCGAGTAACACTTGAAGATGCAATGGAAGCAGACGAAACATTCTCAATTCTTATGGGCGACAAGGTTGAACCACGTAGAGAATTTATTGAGAAAAATGCAAAGTATGTTCAGAATCTTGACATTTAAGTTATAGAGTTAGAAAAATAGAGGTAATAAAATGAGTAAAGCTAACAATCCTAATCTTGGTGGATATGTTCCACTTGAAGAACAGAATATTATAAATGTTGAGATTAACAAGGAAATGAGAAAATCCTTCCTTGACTACTCAATGTCAGTTATTACTGCACGTGCTCTTCCTGATGTACGTGACGGTTTAAAGCCTGTTCACAGAAGAATTCTTTATACAATGTATGAAAATTCACTTTATCCTGACAAGCCACACCGTAAATGTGCTGATACAGTTGGTTCTGTGCTTGGTAGATACCATCCACACGGTGACGCGTCAGTTTATGATGCAATGGTTCGTCTTGCACAGGATTTCTCAATGAGATATATTCTTGTTGACGGTCACGGTAACTTCGGTTCAGTTGACGGTGACCCACCTGCTGCATACCGTTATACAGAGTCAAGAATGAGTAAAATCGCTCTTGAAATGCTCACAAATATTGATAA
>JAFYSE010000006.1 GCA_017546665.1 Clostridia bacterium
GGTTGGTCAGACCAGCTCGGTTACGGTATCCGTGTTCCTGGTTCAAAATTCACACAGGCAAGTGGTGTTCCACTTTACCTCTTCAAGCACACTCAGGAATTCTTCCCAGGTGACCTTGAAGACCTCGAAAGAAAACTCTGGCTCAATCAGTTCAACGGCGGTACAGCTGCTGTATTTATTGAACCAATCGGTCCTGAAAGTGGTACAACTCCACTTGATTACGACTTCAACAAGGGCGTTGAAAGACTTTGCCGTAAGTACGGTGCTCTTCTCGTATTCGATGAAGTTGTTACAGGTTTCCGTATCGGTATGGCTGGTGCTCAGGGCTTCTTCGGTGTATCTCCTGACCTTACAATCTTCGGTAAAGTTATTGCTGGTGGATATCCAGGTGCCGGCGGTGTTGGTGGTAAGAAGCAGTACATGAAGCACCTTGGTGCAGGTCTTGACGATTCAGGTATGAAGGTTAAGAAGGCATTCACAGGCGGCACAATGACAGCTAACCCACTTTCATGCTGTGCAGGTTACTTCACTCTTGAAGAAATCGACAAGCAGAACGCATGTCAGAAGGCTGGCGAAATGGGTGACAGACTTACTCAGGGTCTTCAGGAACTCGTTACTAAGCATGGTCTTCCATTCGTTGTTTGGAACGAAGGTTCAGTTTGCCACCTTGAAACAGTTGGTACAATGCACTACTCAATCGACTGGTGCAAACCTTGGAAAATCCCAGGTGTTCTTTCAGCTACAAGCGAAAGAAAGAAAGAAATGCAGTACATGGGCGCTGCTTACATGGCAGAAGGACTTGTTACTCTTGCTGGTAGCCGTCTCTACACATCAGCTGCATACACACCTAAGATGATTGACCAGGCTCTTCAGTGCTTCGACAAGGTATTTGCAAACGTTGCAGTTAAGCCTTCAGCAAAATAATTCTTAATTCATTCGGGTGGATGAATTAAACCTCACCCACCCTTTTACTAATTCTAAGTTGAGGTGACAGTTATGGAAATAATGCAGGCAAAAGAACTCGTAATTAAAGCCGGTAAAGAACTTATTGAAACTGGCCTTATTGCTCGTACTTGGGGTAACATTTCTTGCCGTATCAGTGATACACAGTTCGTTATTACACCAAGTGGCCGTGCTTATGAAACTCTCACTCCTGAAGAAATCGTTCTTGTAAATATTGAGGACCTTGAATATGAAGGTGAAATCAAGCCTTCAAGCGAAAAGGGAATTCATGCTGCTTGTTACAAGCTTCGTCCTGAAATCGGCTTTGTTATCCACACACATCAGGTAAACGCATCTATCGTTTCTGCTCTTGGTATGGATATTGAAAATGTTGAAGGCGAAAATGCTGAAATCATCGGCAAGAATATTCCTCTTGCTTCTTATGGTCTTCCAGGCACAAAGAAACTCCGTAAAGGTGTTATTGAGGCTATTACTCGTTCAGATGCAAAAGCAGCGGTTATGGCTCACCACGGTGCAGTTTGTATGGGTGTTGACTATGATGATGCGTTCAACGTTGCAAAACGTCTCGAAGATGTTTGTGAACAGTTTGTAATGGATAAATACACATCTCTTACAGGTACAGTTGCAGAAAAGCTTACAGCAATCAATGACTATGTTGTTGAGAAGTTTGTGAAAAAGCCATCTTCAGTTGCTGAATTTGAGCCTTGCAAGAGTGAACGTGATGGTCCTGTTTTCAACATTTCTGTTATTGACGGTGACGGCACAATTACAAGAATCGACATTGACACAGGTGATGTTATCGCAGGTGATGCAAGTAACAGTTCAATCGAACTTCACCGTGCAGTATATAAGAAGCGTGATGATGTTAACTTCATTTATCACACTAAAGACCCTTATGTTGTTGCTTGTTCAAAAATGGGCAAAACAATGAAGCCTCTTATTGACGACTTTGCACAGATTGTTGGTGTAAGCGTTAAGAGTGCAAAATATGACCCAAACAACACATTAAAGTCAGCAAAGAAAGTTGTTAAAAAACTTAAGGGCAGAAATGCTGTCCTTCTTGAAAACAACGGTGCTCTCTGTGTTGCAGGTAGTGAATATGATGCAGGTGCTATTGAATTTATCACTAATAAGGGTGCAAAAATTCAGGTAAGTGCAAAGATGTTTGATAAGGTTGAGCCAATCAACCCACTCGAAACAAGAATTATGAATCTTGTTTACAGACTCAAATACTCAAAGCAGGCAGGCAAATAATTACATAAAAAATTACCCCGAAGGATTTCTCCTTCGGGGATTTTTTTGGTTTTTCGCTTAACTTATATTATTCTAATGAGTCCATACTCAAAAGAATATCGCTGTCACCCATTACGGTTGGTAACTTACCGTCCCACTTGCTCCACTTAACGTAATCAACATAATCAGGTGATTCTGCAAGTGCATCCTGAATAAGCTTAATGCTTTCTGCCTCAGCTTCCGCCTGAGTAATCTTTTGCTTTGCCTCAACCTCAATACGAGCAAGGTCCTGTTCAGCCTTCAAGGCATTCTGCTGTGCAGTTTGTTTTGCTTCAACTGCTGCATTAAATTCTTCAGAAAAATCAAAATCTACAATGTTAAAAATCTCAACTGTAATACCATACGGATTGATTTTTTCTGATAAGTCAACCTTAATTTGGTCGCCTACGGTCTGACGTTTTGTAATAAGTTCTTCTGCGGTATATTGAGCTGTTACAGCCTTAATGCTTTCCTGAATTGCAGGAACAATAATAACTGAACCATAATCAACACCAACATTCTTATAAAGAGTTGCAGAAGAATCGTTATTTACGTGATAGTTCACTGCTACCACATAAGAGATAATCTGCAAGTCCTTTGAGGACGATGAACCTTCTGTTTCAATCTTTTGTGTACGATTATTCATCTGTATTACCCTTTGAACAAAAGGCGCTTTAAAGTGCAAACCCTCCTCAAGAACTGTGTCTTCAACAGCACCAAATGTAAGTACAACACCTGTATGACCTGCCGAAACAACTGTGAAGCAAGAGATTGCAACACCAATTACAAGAACTGCACACACAGCAATAATTGCTATTTTTATAATCTTTTTTGTATCCATTTCCTTTTCCTCCGTTTCCTTTACTATGAAGGAGTTATAATAGCAAAAAACTCATACATAGCGAAAAACCATGTATGAGTCTCATTTACTTATGACACACCGAAGAGAAATTCTCTTGTCCTGACGATGATGTCTCGCATTATTTTGTTTTGCGGAATTACTCCCTCATATCATTGTTAATTATAACACAGTTAATTTTCCTTGTCAATAAACGGTGAAAAATGTAATAATTTGTAATGAATATACAATTATGCTACTCTGTTTGGAAGCTGGAATTTAGTATAATCATAATATCTGATAACAGTAAAATGTCTGAGGAATTTATATTTCGCATTAAGAACATGCTTTGAAATATTTCCGTCACAGAATGAAATTACTGGTCCCATAAAGAATGCTGTAACAACTGTGCCGATTCCGATTGGTCCACCAAGAAGGAATGCACCCAAAGTACAAGCAAGGTCTGTAACAACTCTGCTCCACTTATATTTAAGCTTGATATTATCTTCCATCACAAATCCAAGTGCATCGTATGGTGAAACACCAAGATTACAGTTGAAATAGAGTGATGCTGAAAGACTTAAAAGGAAAACGCCTACTGCCATACATATAAGTCTTAATGCTAATGTTTTTTCCTGTGGAAGAATTTCTTCATAGATGTTTGTAAAGAATTCGCACACGTAACCAACGCCAACCATATTTACTACTGTGCCGACGCTAATAAGTTTTTTTGCCAAAACTGCTACAAGAATTAAAACTAATCCGTTTACGCACATTTGGAAAAATCCAAAGCCTATTCCAAGTTTCGCACTAACACTCATATTAAGTGCTGTAAATGGGTCAACCCCCATACCGGAATAAGAAAAAATTGAAACAGAAAAACCCATAAGAATAATACTCATAATCATTATTGTCATTCTTTTTGTTCCGTTTTTCTGTGAAATGATACTAATTGGGTTCATGCTTTTGAGAATTTGTGTCATTTGTATTGTATTCGCCTTTTCTTTGTATGTTTTTCACAAAGGTTATGCCTTTGTTTTGTCATATATTACTATAAAGAAAGGTTTAAGTCAATAAAAATGCAAACAAAAAAATGCATTTCTACCTTTGGCACAATTTTACAAACAAGAGCATAAGTTTTTGTGCAAGTTGCCCAAAACAATAAAAGAAAAGACGGGAACAAATCCCGTCTTAATACTTTATATTCTTTATGAGAGCTTGTGTATGAATAAGCCTGATAATAACTTTGGTTCAAACCAAGTTGATTTTGGCGGCATAACCTTTCCTGCATCTGCAATATCCATAAGTTCGTTAAGTGATGTAGGATACATAGCGAACGCTAATTTCATACCCTCTGCACATCTTCTTTCTAATTCACCCAAGCCACGAATACCACCTACAAAGTCAATTCTCTTGTCAGTTCTTGGGTCTGTGATGTTAAGAATCGGTGTGATAAGATTGTTTTGAAGAATTGAAACGTCAAGACATTCAACAGGGTCGTTTTCATTGATAAATTCGGCTTTTGCTGTAACCTTGTACCATTTGTTATCAAGATACATACCGAAAGCATGGCGTTCTTTTGGTGCATAAGGACTTTCGTCTGCTTCTTCAACGATGAATTTCTCGCCCATTTTTGCAATAAATTCTTCACTTGTATTGCCATTAAGGTCAGCCATTACACGGTTATAGTCCATAATTTTAAGCTGGTCACAAGGGAAAATAACTGAAAGGAAAAAATTGAATTCCGCATTCTTGTCATATTCACCCTCACCGCGTCTTCTCTCGCCTACTCTAACAGCAGAAGCACATCTGTGGTGACCGTCAGCAATATAGAGATATGGGATTTCCTTAAATTCATTAACAAGAGTGTCAATAATAGCGTCGTCATCAATTACCCAAACAGTCTGTGCAACACCATCATCACTTATAAAATCATAACAAGGTGCGTGAGTATTTTTCCAGCTCTCTGTGATTTCAGTTACTGTTGCATTTTCACGATGTGTAAGAAAAATTGGCCCTGTGTTAGCATCAAGAGTATCAACGTGACGAATTCTGTCTGCTTCCTTATCAGCACGGGTAAATTCGTGTTTTTTAATTACATTATTGATATAGTCATCAACCGCAGTACAACCAACAATACCTGTCTGTTCCCTGCCATTCATAATCTGACGATAGATATAGAGCATCGGCTTTTCATCCTGTTTGCAGATACCATTCACACTTAATGCTTCAAGGTTTTCCTTTGCCTTCTCATAAACCTCTGCAGAATAAATGTCAATACCCTGTGGCAAGTCAACCTCTGCCTTATCAACGTGCAAGAATGAATATGGTTTATCCTTTACCATTTCTCTTGCTTCTTCTGAGTTCATAACATCATAAGGCAACGCACCAACCTGACTTGCGTATTCATCCTTTGGTCTTACTGCCTTAAATGGTTTAAGAATTGCCATTTTTCTTCCCTCTTTCTATGATATAAAGTACAATTTTTAATATAATAAACGACGCTGTTACACCGATTAAAGCGCCTGTGCTATCAACAAGAATATCGCTAATTTGAAATGCTCTTCCCGGAACAAAAATTTGATGAATCTCATCAGTAACTGCATAAAGTACTGTACCCGCAAAAGCAATTATTGGCGTTAATTTCATCTCCCAAGTAGCATAGGTTGCATTGAATATAAGTAAGGAAAGTCCCATAAACTCAAGACAATGTGCAACTGTACGAATGCCTTCTTGTCCGAGTTCAATTCCAATTAATTGAAAAATTGCACGAATGAACGAGCCACTCAGATTTGCTGACTCCGTAGCCGTCTGTGCAGAAAGGCAAAATATCACAACCATACAAGCCAAAACTAATATCCAAGATATTACAACATATATTTTTCTTGATTTTGTCATTTGCTCTGTCCTTTATAAAAGTAAATATTTGAACTGTCAACCGCAAAGTAAACGCCACTTACATCCTTTGCCGTTGAAAAGATAGTGTTTTCATTTATGATTGGCATAATTACTGCATTTTTCAATAAATATGTCTCACAGTCAATAGCCTTATTAAATGTAGGGGCAACCTTGAACTCGTTATACATTCTATCATATTCTTCAGAAGCATAACGGAAAATGTTTAAAGCGTTTTCAGATTTAAACATACCAAGAAAATCTACTGAACGATTTGAATCAATGGACAACGGATATATTGCAGTATCATAAGAGCCATTTTTAATCGCACTATCAAAATCCTTTTGTTCAACAACCGTTATAGCACCATTAAGCTCAACACCGATATTCGCCTGCCAACAGCTTACAATGCCCTTAGCTATATCTTCATATTCTTCCGTACACAAAACATTTACTGTCAGTGTATCTGTTTTAAGTTCATTAAATGCAGTTTTAAGCTTTTCTCTTGCACTATCAACATTAGTTGCAAGTACGATATTTTTATCCGTACTTAAATCAAAAGCAGACGGAACAAGACTCTTTGCCGGTGTTTCAGTTACTGACGTAAAATTGATGCTCTCCACAAGTCCCGTTCTTAAATTAATATTCTGCATTGTTTCCTTTGATAAATTGAAAACAAGTGCAGTTGTTGTGTTTTGCAAATAAACCTTATTGACCTTTTTGTTAAGGCTTTCCTTTGCCTCTGTTGATGATAAGAATGCAACAGAATAATTTTTACCATTAATCTTTTTCGCAATATCCTTCTGGTCAGAATTCACATATAGTCTTACAGATGTTGGAGTCGCAACAAAACTACCATTATACTCCGTATTTTTAGAAAATCTTACAGACTCGTCTTCTGCAATATCGGACAAATAAAAAGCACCATTGGAAATAGTATATTTTCTATCAAGGCCATATCTTCCCGATGTCAAATTGAAAAATTCTTCATCGCAAGGGAATGAAACCGGCTGACTAAGTGCAAATAGGAAATCGTCAGTTTTTCTTTCAAGGGTAATTTCCAAGGTATAGTCATTCACAACACGAATTCCGAGAGAGGATGCTGTTTCAAGTCCATTATGTACATTTTCAGCATTTTTAATAACACTTACCAAACCATAGTCCGGTGCATTTGTTTCGGGTAGAATTGCTCTTGTAATACCAAATGCAAAGTCGTGAGCAGTAACCTTTGCCTCAATTTCAGTTTCCTTACTTTCTATAAACGATTTGGCTGATTTTGAAATAAAATATTTCATATCTTCACGAAGATAGAATGTATAAACTAAACCATCGGTAGAAACCTTATAGTCCTTTACTGCACATTTTTGTGGCTCACCATTTTCATCAAGCTTGAAAAGTCCGTCAAAGGTATTGACAGCAACAATTTTTTCACCCTGACTTTTAGCAATCTGCGGGTCAAAATGCTGTGGCATTTCAGTTATCGGGCATGACAAATAAATCTCCTCATCGTCCGAGCAACCGCTGAAACAAGTCAGAAATAATATGAAAGCTATTAAAATGCATAATATTTTCTTATTCATTTTATTCACCACAAACAAGTATATCAAAAAAACTCCGTTATGGCTATATTTAAATAAAAAATTTTACAAAAAACTATTTTTATTGTAATCATTATGTTATAATGCATATATACTTTTTTATTAAGGAGAAAATTATGCCTTTCAACGACGTTTTATTAATAATTTCAGTTATTATGTCTGCACTTTCTGTAATATTGGTTGCAGGAGTCTTAAAAAATTCAAAGAATCAGTCACACGATTCTCTTGAACAGAGAATTGATATAATGAATAAAAATTTTGGCGATGAGTTTCATAGAATTCGTGTGGAAAATCAAAATGCCAACAAGGAAATTCGTGAAGATGTTAAAAAGAGCCTTGATGATATGTCAGGTCGAATTGACAATATGAATAAGGGCAATTTTGAGCATCGTGAAAAGGTTATTCAGATGCTTGTTGACCAAGGGGATAAGCAAAACAAAGCACTTGAAGGGTCAATCACTAAAATGCAAGAGTCAAACGAAAAGAAACTTGAAGAAATGAGAGTTACTGTTGACGAAAAGCTCACTGCAACCCTTACAACAAGACTTAATTCTTCTTTCAAAACAGTTTCCGACCAGCTTGAAAATCTGTATAAATCTCTTGGTGAAATGCAAAAGCTTTCAACAGGTGTTACCGAAAATGTTACTGCACTTAATCGTGTGCTTACAAACGTTAAGGCTCGTGGCACTTGGGCAGAAGTGCAGTTAGAGGGCATTCTTAATCAGACTATTCCAAATATGTTCGAAAAGAATGTGGCAACTGTTCCAAACTCCCTTGACAGAGTTGAATTTGCGATTCGTATTCCATCAAGCGAAAAAGATGGCAACGATATTCTTCTTCCCGTTGACTCAAAATTCCCGATGGAAGACTATGTTCGTCTTTGTGATGCTGCCGACCGTGCAGATGCAGAAGCCGTAAAAATTGCACGAAAAGAACTTGAAAACAGAGTCCTTGGTGAAGCAAAATCTATCGCAAAATATATTCACGTGCCTAATACAACACCTTTTGCGATTATGTATCTTGCAACTGAAGGGCTTTATGCAGAAATTGCATCCTCACGCACAGGCTTACCTGAAAAAATTCAGAATGACTATAATGTTATGATTGCAGGGCCTTCAACAATTACTGCACTTCTCAACTCACTTTCAATGGGCTTTAAGACTATTGCTATTAACGAAAAAGCCAACGAAGTTCGTGAAATCCTTGGTGCAGCAAAGGCACAGTATGAAAAATTCGGTGATTTACTCGCTAAGGCTAAAAAGAAGGTTGACGAAGCGGGCAAAACTCTTGAAGATGCCGAACGCAAAAACTTGTTCATTCAAAGAAAACTTAAAAACATTGAATCAATTGACACTGTTTCTGCCGATAAACTTTTATTTGACGAAACAGATAGTATTGATGTATAATAGAAATGTTAATTTATTCCACTTTATGAGAAGGAGAAAATATTATGGCACTTAAGCACGCTGACCTTATTGCACAGATGACACTTGAAGAAAAAGCAAGTATGTGCGACGGTCTTGACTACTGGCACTCACAACCAGTTGAAAGACTTGGTATCAAGTCAATTAGCCTTAACGACGGACCTCATGGTATCCGTAAAAAGGGTGACCCGGGTGACACACCAAAGGGTGAAACAAATCTTTTGAAAGGTGTTCCTGCAATCTGTTTCCCAACAGCATCTGCAACTGCTTGTTCTTGGGACGTTGACCTTCTTTACAAAATGGGTCAGGCTCTCGGTGAGGAATGCTTAAAGGAAAAAGTTTCTGTTCTTTTAGGCCCTGGTACAAACATTAAACGTTCACCTCTTTGCGGACGTAACTTTGAATATTTTTCAGAAGACGGTGTTCTTGCAGGTGAAATGTCAGCTGCATTCGTAAATGGTGTTCAAAGCAAGGGTGTTGGTACATCTCTTAAACACTATGCTGCTAACAATCAGGAAACTCGTCGTATGACAGTTAATGCAGTTGTTGACGAGAGAACTCTCCGTGAAACATACCTTCTTCCATTTGAAATCACAGTTAAAAAGGCTCAGCCTTGGACAATTATGAACTCATATAACAGAGTTAACGGCACTTATGCTGCTGAAAACAAGTGGCTCCTTACAGACGTTCTTCGCGACGACTGGGGCTTTGAAGGTGTAGTTATTACTGACTGGGGCGCAGAAAACGAAAGAGTACCCGGACTTATTGCAGGTCAGGAAATCGAAATGCCAACATCTTCAGGCATCGGCACAAAGCTTATTGTTGATGCAGTTAAAGATGGTTCTCTTGATGAAGCTATTCTTGACGCAGCGGTTGACAAGATTATTGAACTTTCAAAGAAAGCTGAACCAGTGCTCGGCAAAGAGCATACATACGATAGTGATGCACACCACAACCTTGCTCGTGAAATTGCAGGTCAGTGCATGGTACTTATGAAGAACGATAATAATGCTCTTCCACTTAAAAAGGATGCAAAAATCGCTCTTATCGGTGAAATGGCTCATACTCCTCGTTATCAGGGTGCAGGTTCATCACTTATTAACCCAATCAAACTTGATTCTGCATATAACACAATGAAGGAAATGGGAATTAATTTCACATATTCTGCAGGTTATACACTTAAGGGTAAAGCAAAGAAGGATATGGAACTTCTTCTCCAAGCCAAAGAAGCTGCAAAGAATGCTGATGTTGCTCTTGTATTTATTGGTCTTACTGACGAATACGAAACAGAGGGTAACGACAGAAGCCATATCAATCTTCCACCTTCACACAACACACTTGTTGAAGAAATTCTTAAGGTTAATCCTAACACAATCGTTGTTCTTTCAGGCGGTGCATCAGTTGCAATGCCTTGGGCAGACAAAGTTCCTGCAATTCTTAATATGTTCCTTACAGGTCAGGCTGGAGGTAGTGCAGTTTGTGACATCATCTTTGGTGATGTTAACCCAAGCGGTAAGCTCAGCGAAACATATCCACTTGCACTTGAAGACAATTCAAGCCACAACTATTTCCCAGGCACATCTGTTTCTGTTGAATACAGAGAAGGCGTTTATGTTGGTTACAAGTACTTTGACACAGCAAACAAGGCAGTTGCATTCCCATTTGGTCACGGTCTTTCATACACAACATTTGAATATAGCGATGTTAAGGTTTCTGCTGACAGCATAAATGATACTGACACAGTAACAGTTTCATTCAAGGTTAAGAATACAGGCGATGTTGACGGTGCTGAAGTTGCTCAGGTTTATGTTAACGACGTTGAAAGCACAATTTATCGTCCTGTTAAAGAGCTTCGTGGCTTTAAGAAGGTATTCTTAAAGGCGGGTGAAGAAGCAGAAATTTCAGTAGAACTTGATAAACGTGCATTTGCTTACTACAATGTTGAGCTTGGTGATTGGCACGTTGAAAGTGGCGAATTCAAAATTCTCGTTGGTGCATCAAGCCGTGATATCAGACTTGAAGCAACAGTTAATGTTGAGTCAACAGTTGAGGCTACTGTTCCTGATTACAGCAAAACTGCTCCATCATACTACGGTGCAAACATTATGAATGTACCTGCAAACGAATTCGAAGCAGTTTATGGTAGAGAATTACCACCATCCGTAAGAGATAAGAACGCACCATTCACATTCCTTAACACTATTGAAGATTCACAAGATAGCAAATGGGGTGGAAGAATTTACCGTCTTCTTATTAAGATGCTTGGTGCAGACACAATGGCTGGTGCTGTTGCTACTCAGCTTCCGATTAAGAACTTTATCTCAATGAGTTTTGGTCTTTTCAGTCCTGAAATGGCAGAAGGTCTTATTCTTATTCTTCACGAAGATAAAATGGGTAAGGGTCTTAAAGCTATCTTCAAGGGTATTCCAAACCTCATTAAGAATCTCGGCAAATTAAAGCAAATCTAATCTTAATAGACAAAGCAAACCCACTACGGAAAATCCGTAGTGGGTTATTTTTTATCAACCTACGCCCGTTATTCTATATTCTACAATTTTACCATCTGCATAGTTTTGTGAGCCTACAATAATGTATTCTGCTGAGCCTGTATATTTGCGTTTGAAAAAATACAGTCCGTCTCTTTCTCCAAGTCCCAACTCTTTCATTGCCTCTTTTTCGGTGTAGTCGTCATTCATATAGAAGTAACCGATTGTACAGCCTTCTGTACAACCTCCATCACCACAGTATTCAGCAACTTTAAGATGGTGTAATTTCATTTGGCTTAAATCAACGCTCATGCTTTCGGCAATTTCCACTCCGTCAATATGTTGGATGTTGAATTCTCCAGTAATATTAAGCATTTCCCTTGTAAATAAGCCCATAGGTGTCAGAAATACAAGAAGATAAAGAATTACAACTATAACAAATATGATAGTTATGGTTTTCAATGCTCTTTTCATTTATTTCACCACGCTCACGTTGGCTTCAGGAAGATAGTAACAAACCATTACGCCTTCCTCATAGATAACATATACATATCTTCCGTTATCATTAAGTGCAAGGTATTGTGAAACTGTATTGTCAACTATCTCACGTGCCTTTTCTTTATCTGTCACTGAAATCAACGGATGACCTGCTTCGCTGTACATCTTCTTCAATAAATCGTATTCTGAAATAGGTTCTTGGATAAAGTAACCAATTGTATCATTTTCATACATTTGAAGATGTGTGTTATTGAACATTAAATCCTTATAATCCTCATAAACTTCAATCCTATTTTGATAACTGATTGAACCGGTATAGTTATTTTTATTTGCCTCAATAAATTTTCCTTTTGCAACAAAATAACTTAGCGGTGTGTCCGTGTAAAGAACTTCCTTGATTTCTAACTCTTCGTCAAGAGCGTCGTATCCGTTAGCTTTAAGGAAATTGAGTGTGTTTGTCATTTCGGCATATACGGGAATTGTTTCAATAACAAGTGAATACTTAAATGCATTTTCATACAGAGGTTTATCCTCGTAATATATGGTACTATCTTCCCTTGGAATATATTTACGCTCGAAATAAGCTGGTGTTATACCCGCATAATCTGCATATACATTGTTTGAATAAAGCACACCAACCGGACGATTACTGTTTTTAAACAACTGTTCAAAGGTCATATTTGAAAGGTCCTTGTAAAGTGCCTCGCAGAGTCCGTCAACATCTGAAATATAGTTAGGTTCTTTTTCAATTTCTAAAAGTAAATCACTATCTGTAAATGCCCATTTAAAGCCTTTAAGATATCCCGTTGAATCATATCGCGTATTTTCAGGCATATCGTCAATCAAATAGTTTTTAAGAATTGCATCAAGAAAATCGGAACCATAAATTGCTTGAATGTATTTCAAGTATGTTTCTTCTGTGTAAATATCAAAACTACGATACTTAACATTATCATCCTTATCTCTGATTGCAAGTCTTACAGTTGCAAGTGAATACTGTCCGTATTTTTCTTTTTCATTCTTAAGAATCTCATATACAGAAAGAATTGTTTCTTTGCTTTCATCCGTTGAGCTTTCAACAAAATTCTCACCAGGTTGCCACGGATAGATATAATGAATGTAACATGGAAGCTCGTGCATTTCTATGGAAACACTTTTCACGTCTGCTTTGTCAGGAATTTTATTAAATGTTCCGAAAAGTCCTGTGCCTATAACTATCAAATAAACAGCCAGAACACCCATAAGTACTCCGCACCATTTAAGTGATTTCACAGATGTTTTAACTTTTCTTGTAAGAATAAGCTGAGCAACAAAATATGCAATCAAGGATGCAAGTGCGATAATTACAAACATAAAGAATGCATTCATCTCTCCGGCAAACATTTCGGAAACAATAAGAACAAGTCCTGTCACACCAAAAGTACAAATAACTGCTCTTGAAACAGAGAATTTACCAAGAGAATTTGCGTGTTCAGCCTTTCTGCGATTGAACAATGCAACTGCCACGAAAAGCACTAAAACAGAAATAACTGCCCAGAATATTACGGGAAGAGTGAAACCCAAATCAACGCTGTATTCTTCAGGAACTTTGAACTTATCAGGAGTTGTATTTCTCTCTAAAAGACTGAAAATAGTTGAACAATTAATATAACTAGAATAGTCGAACATGTCTTCCACAAAATAACGTCCATACTCACAGTCCAGATTATTGCCCATTGTCCATGGGGTAAAAAGATATATCCAATTCTGATTATCAAGCACTCGTACATATCCCTTAAGGTATGAATACATTAAAGAATCTCCCGAATAAACAGTAAAGAAAGGAATAAAAGAAAGTGAAACCGTGGAAACGATAGCCTCAACAACATTACCTGATACCATTAACATCAATGATGTCAATGCAAAGCCTATAACACCGCCTACAAAAAGTAATGATGTGATGTACAAGAACAACTGCAATAAATGTGTTGAGTAACCAAAACAAACAGCATTGACTATAAAGATTATTAACATTGGGACTAACACAGCAACAAAAAGAGTGATAATCGCTGAAATCAGTCTGTTAACAAACATTGTTGTACGCTTAATTCCAAGGCTTAAAAACACATTAACTTGCTTTTTGGATAACAAGAACCAAAAAGATTTAAGTGCTGTCAACATTCCGCACATAACCATACCGATTGGAAGAAGCTCAAACATAAACATAAATGTTGAACCTGGTGCCAAGAACATTGTATATTCATTATGCTCTTTAGCCAATAAAAAATCTTGACTCGTAACATACTGAATTACAGGGAATGTTACAAATAAAAAGAGCACAAAAAATGCAATTGCAGGGAAAAGAATTGAACCCACAAAACTACGCTTAAAATCGTTAGAATTCACATTATTTTTCAAAGATTTTTGTGATGTCATATTTCTTCTCCTCCATTTCATTTAAGAATACCTCTTCCATTGTAAGTCTGTATTCATCCATCGCCATAGGAAGAAGTGCGTTAAGCTTTTGTTTCTGGTCGGCAGTATTTTTATCAAAGATAATCATTGCAACTCTGCCGTCAATTTCAAGTGATTTATAACGGATATCCTTGAAATCATCCTCAGTAACCTCACGGTCAAAAATGAGTCTGATTTTACTGTAATTCTGTGAAATATCATATACAGAACAGTCCAATGTAAGCTTTTTGCCGTTAATAAGTCCCACATTATCACAAAGGTCGGAAAGCTCTGACAAATTATGAGACGAAATAATAAGGGATGCCTCTGTTTCTGCCATATACTCCATAAAAATCTTCTTTGTGATTTCTTTTTTCTGTGGGTCAAGTCCGTCAAATGTTTCATCAAGCAACAAGTATTTAGGACGGGATGCAAGAGCTAATATAATCTCTGCCTGACGTTGCATACCCTTGGAAAAGCCTCTGATTTTCTTCTTTCCGTCAAGCCCATAAACATCTAAAAGGTTATTAAGTGTTTTATAACTGAAATCGGGATGAAAATCAGCATAAAACTTTGCCATTGAATTAATTGAAGCATTCATTGGAAAATACAGGTCGTCAGGAATATAAAATAACTGCTTTCTCAAATCGTTATTATCATAAACATCCTGACCGTCTAAGCAGACCTTACCACAATCCGCCTTGTATATACCTGCTGCTGTTTTTAAAAGTGTAGTTTTACCGGCACCATTATAGCCGATTAAACCGTAAATAGATGAGGGTTCAACTTTAAATGATATTTCTTCTACTGCTGTAAAGTCACCAAATTTTTTGGTTACATTTGCAAATTCAATCATTTCAATATTCAACTCCTTAGTAACCGCTGATTAAGTCGGGTTACGATTATCAGCAAGATAGTTTTTTGTCAGAACCGTCAAAAAACGGAGGCAATACTTTGTGTATTGGCGAGTATTTTGGACGAGTTATGACGGAAAAGTAGCCGTTGAGAATTGTGACCTTGATTTACTCAGTGGTTACTCTTTAAATATTTCGTTAATAAGACCTTCAATGCATTTTCGGTCAGCACCCATAGCCTTAGCGTTAACCAAAGACGCCCTCACAGCCTCCATAGACTGCTGAAGGTATAGATTTTGAGATTCTGTATCACCGCTTACGAATACACCTTTTCCTGCGATTGTATAGATAACTCCCTGAGCCTCCAACTCCGACAACGCGCGCTTGACGGTGTTGATATTCAAGCCCAGTTGCGCTGAGAGTTGTCTTAAAGACGGTAGCTGGTCGTCCTTTTTCAGCACACCCCTTGAAATATCAAGAACAATTTGTTCCTTGATTTGTTCATAAATCGGGGTTCTGGAATGATAATCAAGAAAAATATTCACGGTGTATCACCTCCTGTTAACTGTACTAACTGTGCTATTTCAGTTAGCACAGTTTGATAATACATCAGTTTTTTTCGTTTGTCAACACTTTTTTATAAAAAACTCCGAAGACTTTCATCGTCTTCGGAGTTTCGTTTTATCTCTATTCAGTTTCTTTGTCTTCTTTTTTCTTGTTACTCAAAACCTTTTTATAATGTCTTATTCTTACAAGAAGAATTACTGCAACAGTTATTACTGCCATACCAAGAACTGAACCGGAAATTATCAAGCCTGCATTCGACGGAATGTATGGTGAAATGATGTCCATTGTAGGTAATTCATAAACACCTGAACCGTCATTTGAGCCATAAGGAATTCTAATAACGCTTATTGAGTATCCGCTAATTTCATAAGGAATAGTGTTATTGTCAACCTTAAGCTTTGCCTCCACAGGGGCAACATGCAATAACTGTCCCGGCTCGTTACAAGCAGATTTAAAGTTTTCAGACATATATTGTACTGACGGATTTTTCACATTGTCAAAGCCCTCAATACTGATATTTACTTTCTGTGACTTCCGTGAATTATTGGCTATTTTAATATAGATGACCTTTTCTTTTTCATCAACCGACATGGAGTGATATATACCGTCTTCTTCCATATTAAAGTCGGAAGCAATATACTTTGTTCCCACATTGTTTGCAAACATCATTTGCATATAATAATCGGCAGTATAAACCACTTCGCTTGATGAAAACCATACTGCACTTGTATCAGTTGTCTGTGCATTAATCTTTGATAATAGGGTCTGGTATGAAGCCATTTGAACTAAATCGGCATTTCTTTCAAGGCTGATTAAAAATGCTGCATTTTCAATCGCAGACCAGATATTATTTTTTGTGAGTGTATCTCCCACAGTTGTATTTACACCATATTCCCCTACTGCAACCTTAGCACCGGCACGACCAAAATTATCGTATTTATATAAATCTTTGTATAGATTTCCGCCATTTGTGGAATTATTTTCTTCAAAAACCACATCAGGATATAAAGCGTTAACCTTTTCCAAGGCTTCCTTGTTCTTTTCCTTGTCTGTTTCTCCACCAAAATATGCGATAATTTGTAATTCAGGATATTTTTCCTTAACAGCATTGTAAATGGCATCAAAATTACGCCAGTAAACTTCTCCGAACTCACCGTTTCCAATCGCGAGATATTGCAAATTAAATGATTCCGGATGTCCGTCGGCAATTCTTTTTGCTCCCCACTCTGTGCTCTCATCACCATTTGCATACTCAACTAAATCAAGTACATCCTGAACATAAACATCAAACTCTTCGCCTTCAGGATTCAAAGCAACCTTGTCGAGATATTCCTTCCAATTTTCTTCCAAAATAGCACCGTTAGCATATTTGTTTGCCATATCAACATATTCGCTTTTTGAAGATGCCAATATTCCACCATTTATCATTGGAATTGCAGAAGCACCAATATCTTCACAGAGAAGAAGATATTCATACATACCCATAAGATTTGAATTGATATAATATACATCCTTTTCAGTTTGAGTGTATGACTGCTTTCGTTGTTCACCTAAACCTAAGCTATCCTTCCAGCTACCTAATTCTTCAAGGGTTTCCCCATTGTCAAATTCACCTACTGAAAAACGAACAAAGGATGGTGACAAATCCTTCATAGCATATACAAGGTCCCTGCGAAGACTTGTATATGTCCACTTTTCAGAGTGGAAACCATAACTGTTATTGGAAGCCAATGTTACATAATCCATATAGAAGGTGCCAGTGCCATCGCAGGTAAGAAGCATTGAGCCGTCTGCAGTTACGTCGGATTTAATATCAAGCTTGATATTAGTCCATTCTTCACAATTATCTATATTAAACTGATATTTTTCCTTGTTTCCCTCAGCAGAAAGAGAGAGAGTTATTGTACCCTCATAATCCACATTTTTGAAAAATGCAGAAAAAGAATATGTTTCATTTGCTCTAAAGCCCATATCCCCTGTTTTTGCAGTCTTTTGATTTATTTGGTATGTCTTGTAATTGTAGAATTCGTTGTATCCAATATTCTCAATAGTACCCTTTGTATCAACTGTCACTGAAAGATAATTTGTATTGTTTTCATTCATCCCTTCTTCGGAAAGAAACTCAAATTCCTTTACATTGATATTCCAAGAAGTTTCCTGAGATGGTTCATATTCAAATGAATTATTGTTAATAAGGTTTGAAACTAATCCACCGTCAATGGCATTTCCTGAATTCTCAAGGTTTATTCCATACAACCCCGTATTGATACCATAGGAAATCTTATCCGCTGAAACAGTCATTGTTGGCAAAATCTTTTCTGTTGCTTTTCCACCTGTTAAGGTTAATACTGCAGATATAAGAATTAATATTGCCATAATAATGGATACTGCTTTTTTCATTCCTTATCACCTTCCTGACAATTATATATACTATATTTTAACAATAATACATTATTATGTCGAGTGTTTTTTTATTTTTTATTGATTTTTTCTCCGTCAAAATATATAATCAATTTGTATATTGGTTTTGGAGGAAAATCTTTATGGATAAGAAAAAGGTCTATACCATTTCAAACGCTCATCTCGACACTATCTGGAGTTGGGATTTTGAGACTACTGTCAGCAAATACATATACAGAACACTTACAGAAAATTTTGAGTTGTTCGAAAAATATCCTGATTATAAATTCAACTTTGAAGGCTCATATCGTTATGAGTTAATGAAGGAATATTATCCTGAAAAATGGGAAAAGATGAGACAATGCATCGCAAAAGGACGTTGGAACGTTTGTGGAAGTGCCTTTGAAAATGGTGATGTTAATGTACCATCCCCTGAAGCACTTTTCAGAAACATTCTTATTGGTAACGAATATTTCCAAAAGAATTTTGGCAAACGCAGTTGTGACATTTTCCTTCCCGACTGTTTCGGTTTCGGATATGCCTTGCCATCAATTATGCACCACGCTAATCTTAAAGGCTTTACAACACAGAAGCTTACATGGGGTTCAGCCTATGGAATACCTTTTGACCTTGGCAAATGGTATGGTGTTGACGGCAATTATGTTTATGGCAACACAAATCCCGGCTCTTACGTGACAACCTTGCTCAAAGTAAGAGATAAGAAATTTGTCAAAGAAAAATTAGCAGATAACGAAAAATATGACCTTCCTATGACTGCAGTTTTTCACGGTGTTGGTGACCGTGGTGGTGCTCCAAAAGAACCATCAGTTAAAACTGTTTGTGATGAAATCAAAAAGAATGATACAAGTGATGTGGAAGTGTTATCTGCTCCTGCCGACCAGATTTTCCGTGATATTGATGCTTTACCTGAAGAAACAAAGCAGAAATTACCTGTTTGGAATAACGAACTTGTTATGACAAACCACGCAGTCGGTGGTTATACATCACGTGCTATCGGTAAGCGTTGGAACAGAAGAAATGAAGAAATTGCAGATATGGCTGAGCGTGCTTGTGTAACTGCAACAACTATCAACGGATATACATATCCTCAGGAAACACTTACAAAGGCTTGGAAACGAGTTATTGCTCACCAATTCCACGATGATTTGCCCGGCACATCAGTTCAACGTGCATACAGAAGAAGCTGGAATGACTATGCAATGTCCCTTAACCAATTCACAAACGAATATGAAGCAGCAGTTAAGTCTATTGCATCAAAACTTGATACATCTTTTGTAAAAGGTACAGCAGTTGTTGTTAACAACCCTATGGAATATGAACGCACAGGCGTTGTAACTGTTAAAGTTCCAAAATTCTTTAGCAAGAATATAACTGTTCTTGATAAAAACGAGAACGAATATCCTGCACAGGTTACAGAAGTAAAGAATGGTGTTGCGACAGTTCTTATCTGTGTTACTGTTCCTGCTATGGGCTATAAAGTGTTTGACTTAAGAAGCAGAAAATGTCAAATTAAATCTAAGCTTTCTGCATCCATAACAAAACTTGAAAATGAAAAATACATTGTTACATTTAACAGTAACGGTGATATTTCTTCTATTTTTGACAAGGAATTAAAGAAAGAAATTCTTCAAAAGCCAATTACAACAGGTATCTTTAATTATAACGGTAGTAGTTCTTGGCCTGCTTGGGAATTGAATTACGAAGAACTTCATCGCGAGCCACAGAACAAGACAAAAATCAAGACGATTAAGGTTGTTGAAAACGGTCCTTGCAGAGTTGCCCTTGAAATCGTAAAAACATTTGGTGACAGCACTTTTACATCCATCGTTGCTCTTAGTCGTGGTGGAAAAGTGGTTGAAGTTTATAACGAAACTGAATGGCGTAGTAAACGTCACCTTGCAAAAGAGTGTTTCTCATTCACTGCCGAAAGCCCCGTAGCTACCTATGACCTTGGTCTTGGTGCAATCAAGCGTGGTAATATGAATGACAAGCTTTTTGAAGTTCCTGCACAGAAATGGGCTGATATTTCAGATGAAGAAAAAGGCTTTGGTGTTTCTGTTATCAGTGAATGTAAATATGGTTGGGATAAGTTTGACAACAACACTCTCCGTCTTACTCTTATGCATACACCACTTAAAAACTACAAAGTTGACAGTATGCAGTCAATGATGGAATTAGGTCTTAACAGATATTCTTATGCAGTTTATTCCCATAATGGCACAGTTGCACACGATACACAAACAGAGGCGAGAAATTTTGTGATGCCTTTGTCTTCCTTCATCGTTTCAAAGCACGAGGGTGAATATAGTGATTATTCTTTTGGCTCACTTTCAGGAAATGCTATTTTACGTGCAGTTAAGAAGGCAGAAAATAGTGATGAAATTATTATCCGTGTTGGCGAAAGCGAGAAGAAATCACAAAAAGGTGTTACATTCTCACTTGACTGTGGAATTGTTTCTGCAAGAGAGATTTTCGCATCAGAAGAACATATTGACGATGTAGAACTTGTTGACGGAAAACTCGTATTCGACCTTAAACCTTACGAAATCAAATCCTTTGCACTTACAGTTAACAAAGCGGATGCAAAAGAAACAAAATTCAAGGTTGATATTATAGGAAACATCAATGCATTCTCAACAAATGCAAAGCCATCAGGCGAGTTACCTAAAATTAAAAAAACAATTCCTGCCGAAATCAAGCCTGACAATACATATTCTGCAGGTGTTAACTTTGAGTTGCCAAAAAACAACAAGGCTATGCTTTGTGGTGGGCAGAGTCTCCTTCTTCCCGAAGGAACAAAAAAGGTTCACGTTCTTATGGCATCTCTCAATGGCGACAAATACGTTAAAATTAATGGTTGTGCATATAAGATTAACGATATTACTGAATACTATGCAGGTTGGGATTTATACGACTTCAAGGAAGTTGCATTTACAAAGCAAGGCAAGTTAGGTTATGAATTTACTCATTCTCACACAGAAAATGGTGACGCACAATGTCAGCAGCTGTTCTTCTGGCACGTTGAGGTTGATAATGAAGATAAGGGAATAATCAGTTTCCCTGTTGACCACGATATTCTTGTACTTTCTGTTGTTGCAGATACAGATGACACAACTTGTGAGCTTAGTTGTGACCTTTATGACAGGATTGAAGGTCGTGTATTTGATTACCACGAAAATCTTAAAGAAAAATTTGTGTACCTCAACTGTAAAAATTCTTATCTTCTCAATGATAAGGGTGGAGCAATCAAGCATAGAAACAAGGGAAGGAGAAAATAACTATGGCACAAAACAATGGTGACATTCGTTATGTTGGTGTTAAGGAAACTCTTGCCTATGGTATTGCAAATGCCGGTCAATGCTTTGGTTATAACATTATCGCAGGTAGTTACCTTTCCCTATTCTTTGTAAAGGTTTTTGGTGTACCACCAACTGCAGTAGCATCTATGATGCTCTTCTTAGGTCTTTGGGATACGGTCAACGACCCACTTATGGGTACAATTATTGACAAAACGAGAACAAGATATGGTAAACTTCGTCCCTATCTTTTAATTGTTCCCATTCCTTTAGGACTTGCAACTATTGCTCTTTTCGCAGGACCTCAAATTCTTGGCGAAAATGCAGAATCAATTTCTAAAATTATCTATATGTTCATTACCTACTTTATATGGGAACTTTTCTACACCTTGGGCGACGTGCCTTTTTGGGGATTAAGTGCGGCAATCAGTCCTTCTCCAAGTGACAGAACAAGGGTTATCTCATCTGCAAGATTTGTTTCAGGTCTTATCGGCGGACTTTCAACAACAATTCTCGTTGTACTTATGGACTTGAGTAACAATGGCACAATTCCACTTTCGCTTTCTCAGGTATTCTTGCTTATGGCTGTGATTTCAGGCACATTCGGTATGGCTCTATTCTCACTTTCAGGCATCTGTACAAAAGAAAGAGTTGTACAGACAATTAAAGAGCCAAGTGTTCTTGACGGATTTAAGGCACTTATTAAAAACAAGCCTTTGCTTTTAATTGTAATTGGTAATGTTCTTGGTGCTATTGGTGGTATTGGTGGTTTCTTCCAGACTTACTACTATTCCGAAGTTTTACAGATGAATTCAATTACTATTATTGTTTATCTTCCGGGTACAATTTTAGGCTTTATTACATATCTTCTCATTCCAAAAATCAAGCAGAAATTTGACAATCGTCAGATTATCTTCCTTAATGGTTTTGTAAGACTTGTTATGGGTGCTTTAGTATTCATTGTTGGTCTTAAATGCTTCAAAAATGTTTGGGTTGTTGTACCACTTTTGATGATTCAAAACCTTCTTTTCAGTATGTTTAACACAATCAATATGGTTATTCCAACAGAAATGATTGGTGACACAATTGACTATATGGAATGGAAAACAGGCGAAAGAAACGAAGGGGTTTCATTCTCCGTACTTACCTTTGTCGGTAAACTTACAGGTTCAATTTCAGGTACAATAGGCAATTTACTTCTTCCAATAATCGGTCTTTCATTCGTTGAAATAAGTGCAACGGAAACAATGACTGTCAAAGCCTATGAGTACACCGATACTCTTATCTGGGGTATGTTCACATTAGCTCCTGCAATTTTAGGTCTTTTACCACTTATTCCATACATCTGGTATGACCTTACAGGTGACAAGCTTCGCAAAGTTCGTGAAGAAATGGCAGAGCGTAGACAGGCGCTTTCAGCACAGGTTTCAGGAGGTAGCGAAAATGAGTAATTGTCCAAAATGCAACGAAAAACTCTCACCTTTCTATATGAAACAGAATTGTCCTAAATGTAATACAAACCTTGTGTATTATGACCTTGAAAACAGATTACAAGCAGACCACGAAAAGGCTATGAGAGAGCAAGAAGCAGTTGATAAAGCACTTAACAACATCAAAACATCTGCTTTTGGTGGAACCTTGCAGATTATTCGTTTTGTGTTGATGTTCTCTCCCCTTGCTTGGATGTGTTTGCCTGTGTTTAAGGCAAATGACGGTGTGGATATTACCCTCATAAGTGTTATTATGGGAATTATAAATGGTAATTTCGATTTTTCTAATCAATCTTATCTTTTCCCATTCATCACAATGGTGTGTATTATAGTTTTCTCACTTATTGTGATTATTTCTTCACTTTTTTCAGTTGGCAAAAAGGCATTTGTAAGAAATGAAGTTTTCAGTTTAATAAATACATTTGTATTTATAGTTGTATCAATTATCGCTTGTAAAGTGGGAGAGGCTCATCTCGGCATAGGATATTTCATGGTTTCAATCACTTATATCCTTGAACTTAAAATACATAAACTGGTTGATAAAAAACTTAATAAATAATTTCTCAAAAAGGGGCAAGAATTTGCTCCTTTTTTATTGCATTTTTTGAAAATTGTGGTAAAATAAAATCTCAAAAAATTGCGAGGTGGAAAGAATGATACTTCATATTTTTAACAATGCTGAAGAAATCGGCAAGGCAGTAGCTAACTTAATCGTTGAACAGGTCAATGAAAAACCTGATTCTGTTTTAGGTTTTGCAACAGGTGCTTCCCCTGTCCCTACATACAAGAGTCTCATCAAAGCATACAATAAAGGTAAGGTTAGTTTTAAGGATATCACTACTTTTAACCTTGACGAATATTGCGATTTACCAAAAGAAGATAAAAACAGTTATTATACATTTATGCACGAAAACCTTTTCAACCATATTGATGTTAAAGAAGAAAACATCAACTTCCTTAACGGTAATGCCGAGGATACTGATGCTGAATGTACTCGTTATGACGATTTGCTTACCGAAAACAAAATTGATATTCAGCTTTTAGGTGTTGGCAGAAACGGTCATATCGGATTTAACGAACCATCAAACAGATTTACAAAGGGTTCTTTTAAAGTTCGTCTTTCACAAAGCACTATTGATGCAAACTCAATTTATTTTGATGAAAACCCAATGCCAAACTATGCTCTTACAATGGGTACTGTTTCAATTATGAAATCAAAGCAGATTATTCTTATTGCGACAGGTCGTAGCAAGTCAGATGCTATTGATGGTCTTGTAAATGGCGACATTACACCATCTTGTCCTGCATCAGTTTTACAGCTTCATCCGAATGTACACATCTTCCTTGACAAGGCAGCAGCAGCTAGACTTTAATTCAATCATAAAATAAGACCGAGTAGATTAAATCTGCTCGGTCATTTTTTATTTTGTTAACCTGTTTGTTGTAAAATTACGAATTCCTAAATTATATAGGCTTTTGTATGTATCAGGATTATCAATAGTCCAACATCCTAATTCGATACCTAACTGTTGTGCTTTTTCAATTCCACCGTTTGGATTTTTCAGGTATTTATTTCCGTTAAAACCCATACCGTAATTATTTTCTGCACACATTTCTATACCCTCATCAGTAATCTCACTAGTGACATACCAAAGTTCGATTTCACTATCCATTTCCCTGAGAGAAGCGAGAATTTCAGTATCAAAAGAAATGATAATAGCTTTTTCTCGCATACCTTTGTGCACATCAAGCGCTTCAAAAATCTTATCAAGGCACTTATTGTTTCCACCTTTAATTTCTATCTGTGGAATCACATCATATCTGTCACAGATTTCAAGATATTCATCAAGAGTTATAATCTTTTGGTCGCGATATTTAAGAAAATTGTGTCCGCTTGTTATCTTGTATTCTTTTATTTCTTCAAAAGTTAACTCTGACACAATTCCTCTGCCGTTTGTCATTCTGTTAATGTTATCATCGTGGTTGAGAATCCATATTCCGTCACTGGTAAGTTGAATATCACATTCTGCACCGAAAAAGCCTTTTTCCCCTGCTTCAACAAAAGCGGCAGCAGAATTTTCAGGTGCTATTCCTGAAAATCCACGATGAGCAAAAAGGTTAACATCCGTAGGCAATCCTTTTTCAGAAAGTGAAATAGCCTGACGTGGTCCGTTTAAAATCATAAACGCGACAGATGCAACCACTAACATAAGCGCAAGTGCTATTGCAACAATAATTTTAACTATTTTTTTCATTTACTTTACCTTAATACCGATAGTAACAATTTCAAATGGCTTATATTCAACAACATCAATCTCGTCAATGACATCTTCAAGGAAGTTGAGAAGCTTAACCTCGCCACCAAGATTAATTCTTCCACGTCTGCCATTCTGCTCGGAAAGACGAACAACAATCATTGTACCATCTTCGCTCATTTTCATTGTCTGCATATAAAGTTCGCCGAATGAGTTTTCGCAAGTAAGGTCAGCTTTACCTAATGGCACATTATATTCAAAAGCAATATTGTTGATTTCAGCCTTAACAAAATCATCACTATGTGGGTAAATCATATATGCGAATTCGTGATGTCCAAGGTCACTTGTAACATCAGGACGGATTGTTGCACGAAGAAGACTAAGGCTCATTGAATTTTCTAAAAGCCCAACGCCATATTTTGAATCGTTAATAAGGGCAATACCACCATCAGTTTCTGCCATATCAACCCATTTATGATGACAAACCTCAAAACGTGCCTGTTGCCATGTAGTGTTTCTGTGAGTTTCTCTCTCAACAAAGCCTGCACTTGTGTCGCAAATTGCTTTACGAGTAAGCACATTACAGTCAAACTGTGCTTTTGCAAGAACGTGTTTTTCATTCCAATCAACAATGTTTTCAACTTCGATACCACGGGACTGACGGAAAACACGGATAATGCGTTTCCAAGTACTCTTTTCCGTACCGAGAGTACAAGCAAATGACACAACTTCGGAATTCTTTTCAACAGTCTTTAATGGTGAAAGAATCTTGACTTCAACTTCTCTATCCTTGTAGTTAGGTAAGATGTCCCAAGCATCATAAACACCGGGGTTGTCTTTATAAAGTTTAAGTTTATTAAACTCACCATTTACCCATTCACGCTGTAATTCTCTGTCATAAAGACTCTCTATACTACCATCCGTATTGAATTCAATTTCATAGAATGGAGTAACAACCTTTTCGCCTATTGAAAGCCATTCTTCACTTGTTTCATCAGGGAAAATATCACCACAAGAAAGTGCAGGGAGATTTGGAATTACCCAATTACCCTTTTTGCCATAACGAGTGCTGTTACCAAATTCATTTTCAACGAAAGTCAAATGCTTTCTTGGAAAATTAAGTGAGTTGAAATACTGTTCGCCTGTGCCGATAATCTTATTAACACGTTTTTCGATTTCCTCATAATCTGCCATAGCATCACGATAAACAGGAGTTATATGGCTACCTGGGAGAATATCGTGGAATTGGTTAATAAGAAGTTTCTTATAAATGTCACGAATTTCTTCGTGAGGATACTCTGCACCCTTTAAATGACGGAGAGTTGAAACAATTTCTGCCTCACGAAGTTTATATTCAAGCTGACGGTTATAACGCTTCATCTTTGATTTTGTGGTAAATGTACCACGATGCATCTCAAGGTATAATTCCCCATCCCATTTTGAGAGATTTTTATTGTCTTTAAGATTCTTCTGTAGGAATTCCTGACCGCTGATATGCTCAGTCTTTGGCATAATTGAGAGTTTATTGAAACGGTGCATAACCTCAATCATTTCTTCTGTGCAACCGCTACCACCATCACCGTAACCAAACATAGACATTGTCTGTCCGCCTTGGTTTTTATCCTGATATGCTTCCCAGTTTTCCTGAATCTGAGAAGGCATATTCCAAGTTATAAAGTGAGTTGGTGGCACACAAGCATAAACCTCACTGCCGTCAATACCTTTCCAAATAAAGTTGTTATGAGGGAATCGGTTTGTATCATTCCAAGTTGACATTTTGTTTGAAACAAAGTAGTCAACGCCACTCTTTTTAAGAATCTGTGGCAAAATCCATGAATTGCCGAAAACGTCGGGCAACCAACAGTTTTTAATGGTCTTACCAAATTTTTCACGGAAATAGTGCTGACCATACATAAACTGACGGATTAAGCTTTCAGCATTCGGAACATTACAGTCAGGCTCAACATACATAGCACCAACTGGCTCAAACTGACCATTTGCAATCTTCTCTTTAAGTTCTTCAAATACATCGGGATAATACTTTTCAAGCATTTCATAAGTATAAGCCTGAGTATGTGTGTATTTAAAGTCAGGATATCTGTCCATAAGACGTAATTGAATAAGAATTGTTCTTAAATTCTTCTGGACAGAGTGAATTCTACGCCAATAATATGCAATATCAAGATGGGAATGGGCAATAAGAGCCACGTCACCATTACCCTTGTAATCATCATTAGCATAAATCACATCATCAACATATTTCTTTGCAGAAGCCACATCTTCGTTTCTCAAATCATCAAAATCAATGAGATTAAGTGCATTGTTAATTTCTCTATTTAAGAAATTACGATAATCCTCATTGAAAAGTTCACTCTTTGCAATATCAAGTAAAAGTTCAAGGTCATAAACTAAATCAAGAACAGTATGATTGATTGTCGCAAGGTAAGCACCCTCAAAAATCTGACGACAACCACGAACTGAAAGTGACTCAGGGTTTCTCTCGTCGTCGGGCTTTGAACGGTTATAGCCTTCCATTTCAAAATGAAGCTCAGTTGAACCATTAAGATATGGAGTGAGCAAAATTCTGTCACGGTTAGGGTCAACACCACCGACATATTTGCCATTTACTTTAACGATAATTTCTGCAGCAGTTTTAAGTGAAAACCAAAGTTCTTTACCTTGAAGGTGTGATGGAATAGTCATATCTGCTTCAAAGAAAGCTGTTCCGTCAGGAGTAAAATACATATCACCCTTACGAAGATTTCTCCAACCCTCGGGATAATACTCATACTGCATTTCTGCAACCTGACGTGCATCACGGACTTTGAGGTTTTCTATTTCAAACTTTTCGTCATATATGTATCTTTTAAGCCAACCGAAGCGTAAATCCGTCCATTCCTCAGGACGCATACTTCTTCTAACAACTTTAATATGTGCCATTTACTACACCACCTTACTTATCCCAAAAGAATGGCTTTTTCTTCTGTGCAATTACTTTTACACTTTCGCCCATATCTCGCATTACTTCGCTTTCAATCCAAGAAAGACAACGGTCGACGATAAGGCATTTTGAACATTCGCCCTGTAAAAGCACAGTAAGTTCACCGTTTTCGTATGACACGAAATCTATTTCTCCACCATCGCCCTGAAGCTTTGGCTTGATTATATTATCTATGTATTCTTTCATAAATCAGCCCTCAATTTCTTTTTTGAGAATTGCTCTTATACTTTCTAATTTTTCTGTTGCTTGTGTCTTTGTTTCACCACAGATTGAGTAGTAAACCTTAAGTTTTGGCTCTGTGCCCGATGGACGAACTGCAATCCAACTGCCATCTGTAAATGTATATTTAAGCACATTTTCCTTTGGCAAATCGTCGATTCCCTTTGAGTAGTCAAGAACAGTTTTAATATTATTAAAGAGTGACTGACCATTTTCACGCATATTTGCCATAATGCTTTGAATTTTTTCTGCACCATCCTTGCCTTTAAGCACAAAAGTATCAAGTGCATCAAGATAGAAACCGAATTTATCATAAATTGCATTAAGAGCATCAACAAGTGTTCTGCCATTGTTCTTGTGGTATGCTGCCATCTGACAGATAAGCATTGATGAAACAACTGCGTCCTTATCCCTTGCGTGAGTGCCAACAAGGTAACCATAGGACTCCTCATAACCAATTACAAATTCCTTGTCACCATTGATTTCGTAACGACCAATTTGGTCGCCGATATACTTAAAGCCTGTGAGGGTATCAACAATATGAAGTCCGTAACTTCTTGCAATATCTGCACCGAGTTCACTTGTAACAATGGTCTTTACAAGTGTTGATTTTTCGTTGAGAGTATCTTTTTTGTATGAAAGCACAAAATCAACAAGCAAAGCACCAATCTGATTACCTGTCATAAGTACATATTCGCCATTGTGTAAAACTGCCGTACCAACTCTGTCACAGTCAGGGTCCGTACCAAGTACTAAATCTGCTTTTTCTTCCTTTGCTTGCTCAATAGCAATAGTAAGAGCATCTTTTTCTTCAGGGTTTGGAGAACGGACTGTGCTGAAATTACCGTCAGGTAATTCCTGAGATTTTACTATTGAAACATTCATTCCGTCAAGAATTTTTCTTACTGGGATATTACCTGACCCATGAAGTGCTGTATAAGTGATTTTAAGGTCTGATTTTTCTTCATAAATAGACTGTTTCTTAACTTCCTTAAGAAATTCGTCAAGGACATTATCGCCGATTTCAACGATTTTTCCGTCACTGACTGCCTTTTGGAAATCATCAACTGCAATGCTCCTTAAATCTGTAACTGCATTTACAAATTCAATAACCTGACTTGCAAACTGTGGCACTAACTGACAACCTTTTTCGTCATAGATTTTATATCCGTTATATTCCTTGGGATTATGGCTTGCGGTAAGCACAATGCCACCATTACAACCTAAATACTTTGCAGTAAATGAAAGTACAGGGGTTGGCATAAGAGTATCATAGATATAAACTTTAATTCCGTTTGCAGAAAGCACACCTGCAGCAACTTTAGAAAAATACTGTGAGTTATTTCTTGAATCATAAGCTATTGCAACGCTGATTTCACCGTCGAAACAACTCTTTAAATAATCTGCATATCCCTTTGTCGCCTTTGCGATTGTGTATCTGTTCATTCGGTTAGGACCTGCACCCATAATGCCGCGAAGTCCACCTGTTCCGAATTCAACTTCCTTGTAAAATCTGTCTTCAATTTCCTTTTCGTCGGTAATTGCTAAAAGTTCATTTTTTGTATCATCATCAAATGTACACCAAAGGTCAAATTTCTCTTTTATTGTCATTTTTAACGCTCCTTTTCGGGCATAAATATATATTCTAATGATACACGAATTTGTTTTTAGTGTCAAACAAAAATATTTATATTTCCCCTTTTATTCTATTGCTTTTTCCATATTATTAACTTATAATTTTTATATAGGGCAAAAGGAGGCTGACTCATATGAAACGATTTAAAATTAATATTGAATATATGGTTGACAAGGTTGTTTACAAAACTAACCTTTTTGAAACTGAGCACTTTGTTATTGATTATCTTGCAACTCAGGACCATATTAAGCTTAATATTAATCCATGTGCAGAAATGGAGAATGTTAAGTTTAAAATGACAATTCCTTATGAATTCCAAAAGGATTCCCGTATCTTCCTTAATGGTTACCAATCCTGGACTGAATGTAAGGAATATTTTATCAATGATGAGCCTCTTAAATTAAATCTCCGTCAGGAAGCATTAAGAAAAGTTACACCATCGTCTTCCTATGGTGATTATAACTTTGTGAAATACGGTCAGCAGAAGGGCTATTTTCACGGTTTTTCTTATGGTTATGTCCGCAATGGTGAAAACTTTGACCTTTTCGGGTCACTTAGTGAGCGTTGGGGCTATACAATTATCCGTGCGCTCGTTCCTGAAAACGAAATCACCTTTGAGCGTGAGTTAGAAGGCGTTACACTTAAAGATGAATATGTACTCATTGACGTTGTTCATTTTAACGGCAACGAAAATGAGGTTTATGATAAATATTTCTCTGCAATGAGCATTCCTGCTCCACGAGTTGGCAGAACAAACGGTTACACAACTTGGTATAACTATTATCAGAACATTACAGAAAATATTGTTACAACTGACCTTGAATCCCTTTCAAAAGTTGATGCAAAAATTGATATTTTCCAGATTGATGATGGTTACCAGACTGCTGTTGGCGATTGGTTGAGTATTGACAATAAGAAATTCCCTAACGGAATGAAATATATTGCCGACAAAATCCACGAAAAAGGAATGAAGGCAGGTCTTTGGCTTGCTCCACTTTCTTGTCAGTTAACATCAAAGGTGGCAAAAGAGCATCCTGAATGGCTTATCCGTGACAAGAATGGTAAAAAAATAGTTTGTGGCTTTAACTGGGGCGGATTCTACGGACTTGACATTGAGAAGGAAGAAGTACGCACGCACATAAAGAATTTCTTTAGTGTTGTTCTTAACGACTGGGGCTACGATATGGTAAAGCTCGATTTCCTTTATTCTGCCTGCGTTATTCCAAGAAACGGAAAGTCCCGTGGTCAATTAATGTGTGAGGCGTTGGACTTTATCCGTGAATGTGTTGGTGATAAGCTTATTCTCGGTTGTGGCGTACCTCTCCATCCTGCATTTGGCAAGGTTGATTATTGCCGAATCGGTGCTGATATTGGTCTTGAGTGGGACAGAAAGAAAATGATTCTTGAAGATGTTTGCACAAAGACAACTCTTTGGAACACAATCTTCCGTCGTGGTCTTGACGGTAGAGCATTTGCTAATGACCCTGACGTATTCTTACTTCGTGATAACAATATGACAAGTAATTTTGACCAAAGAAAGATTTCTGCTTTTGTTAATCATATTTTCGGCAGTCTTCTCTTTACATCCGACAATGTTGGCGATTACAACGACGAAAAAATGGATGTTTTAATGCACGTGTTCAACAATACAAGACCGGAACTTATTTCTGCTGAATTTATTACAAAAAACCTTATTGAGATTAAATATATTGAAAATGGTGAAGAAAAACGACTCTGCTACGATAGTAACACTGGTGAACTGTATTAAACTACAAACTCGTGACCAATTCGCCTGATTTCTAAATTGACCTCGACTTCGTAATTGCTTTTTTGCAAAACGGAGTCGAGATTTTTTTCGTTTTCCTTAAAGAAATTCTTTTCGTTAATATAAATCAGTCTAGCTAACCCCAATGCATCACTATTATATCCGTTATACATTTTGTTAATCAATTTCGTTGATTCGGTTTTTATATATTCTTCACCTGTGCTATTTATCTTGTCAAGCTCCTTTACTTCCATTTTTGCTGAAACTCCACCTGTTATTTCTGCTATATCAGCTTTTAACTTAATTGTTATTTTAAAGCTTGGCATACCATCTTTCATAACAATTTTTCTCTTTGTTTCTGCACCAACAATATTGAGAGACACTTTTTTCCCATCTTCATAATCATAGGACAATGCAGAGTTGTTGATTGTGTTATATAGCATATTAAGAAACACTGTTTCGCCTTTTGAAATCTTTTCACGATATCGGGTGTTATTAAAAACTGCAGTACCTATTATTTCAACACTTTTTTCCTTATCTTTTTCTACTACCGAAAGCATTGGTAGAGCAAAATCCTTTGTGCTTGAATTATATCTGTTAATAAGCTCATAAAGTTGCAAACGAAATATTCTTCCGTCAAACTCATTTGAATTGATTGCAGTTTCAATGTTCCTTGCGCTGATATATTCATCTCCATTTTTTGCTTCAAGGATTTCACCTGCTGTTTTTTCTGCTGCTGCAATACATACGGATGAACTATTTTCAACATCACGGACAAAGAAATCAATCACATCATCCATATTTTCTTCCGTTATGCTTTTTCCAAGAATTATAACTCTGTTTTGTGAGTATAAGGGTACTTTACCTTCTAATTCTGTAACACTCTTTAGTGCTGTATATATGGTATTCCCTTCCGTTTTAAAGGTTTTAAGTGGTGGTTGAGAGGCATCATCAGAAGACGCTGCCGATTGAGCATTTGTGTCAATGGCTTGAATGGTAACAGAATAACTGCCATTATCATTCATATCTATCCCGATTCCTTGAATTACAAGGCGATTACGGATATCCTTGCGATATATTTCGTTCTCATTAAATATAAAAACAGAAAGAAGAATAACCAATACACCTATAATTGCTTTTCGCATTTTTTCTTCTCCTTTCTTCTAAAAACCAACACTATTAATGGAGTTACCACAACAGTAATAAAGGTTAAAACAATCTTAATCATACTGTTATCAACGAAAGTAAATCTCTTGATTTGTCCCGAAATCAGAATATTTCCGATTATGGTCAAAAAACCTATGGCAATAATATAGGTTGTCCTTTTTAGTTTACCAAAATAGGTTGTGAGAATATCGCTTTGAAGGTAAATAAGCAAACCCGCTTTAATAAAGGCACACATAATCCACACACTTGTAAAAATTGCGTCAAGACGACCAAACATAGCAAACTCTGCAAGACTTGCAAGAGTATGAAAGGGGAAAAGCTGGGTAGATGCGAAATTCCCCATAACTGTACAAGCAAAAAAGAACATAACTGCCATTAAGAACGTTTGAGAAACCAGCCAAATAAAAAAGCCTTTCTTTATATTCCCCTTTACTCTCGGTAATGCAAGGGCAATTATTGCATATTCAACTGTTTGTCCCACGGAATCAACGGACACCTTTAATACAGAGTCCACGCCATTGTAGAAAATGGGTGTAAGATTTAAAAAATCCACCTTTTTTGTAAGTGTGAGCATTATAAAAATTAATGCAGGAATAACGAACACAGCCGAAAGCACAGAACTTCTTCCCAATGTTTCAAATCCTAAAAAGGCGCCGTAACAACAAAGAATAATAGCAAAAATCAAAATATATGTCATATCTGTTTCAGGAAAAACTATTGTACCTGCAAAAAGGTCAAGCCTTGCGATTGTTACAACTGTAAAATAGAAAAAGAAAATAACATAAACCAATGAGATTATTCTTGCAAGAATTTTTGATTTTCTTATTGTCATATCCAAGAGATTTTCACTTGTACTACTTCTATAAAGCAAATACAAGGGTAGCATTATTACTATGCCTATTCCAATTCTGAAAATTGGTTGTATAAGCATATCGGAAAGTCGAATGTTTTCTGTGTATGATGACAGATAAGTTACTGTTGTTAAGGTTCGGCTTAAAAATAGCATTGTAAAAAATTGAAATGTGCTTATTTTCCCTTTTGTAAGTTCCATTTTATTTCTCCAATTTGTTTACTTGCATTCTTCTCTTACCCATAGTTTTCCACCCTACACGAAAAACCAAATCCCTGAATGCTCCCATTTTTGTTGGGGATAGTGGGGACGTAAACGGTACTCCGTAAGGGTTTATTGCTGATGCATTTATGAGTACTGCCGAAAAGCACAGCATTATTCCGTAAAGTCCCGAAATCCCACCCACAATAATAAAGGTAAATCGCAAAATTGCCACCGGCTCGTAAAGAGTTGAAACTACAAAAGAGCTTACTGCAGTAAGTCCCACAACTATAAGCATTGGTGCAGATAATATCCCTGCCGTTACAGCAGACTCACCAATTACCAATGCCCCGACTATGGAAATCGCGTGGCCCACACTCTTTGGCATTCTCAGTCCTCCTTCACGAACAATTTCATATATCAAATGTATTAACAGGGCTTCAAACATAACGGGTAAGGGTGTTCTGCTCTCCTGACCTGTTATTCCGAAAATCATTGTTTCAGGTATTATTTCCTGATGAAAAGTACAAATTGCAACATAAAGCCCCGGGAGAAACACGCTGAAAAGAAATGATACTATTTTAAGCACTCGGATAAAAGTTGCATAATAAGGTCTTTTAAGATAATCATCAAGGGAATAAAAATGCTCCACAAAAAGATATGGCACGATTAAGGCATTCGGTGTACCATCAACAATTATGCAAACTTTTCCTTCACTTATTTTCGCAGTAAGCACGTCGGGTCTTTCCGTAAAGCCCACACCGCTGAAAATAGAAGGATACTTTGTATCGAGGAATGGTTGCAAATATCCTGAACCTAAAACTGTATCAAGGGTGGAACTTTTTAACCTTTCAACAACACTTTCAAGCATCTTTTTATCCACTCTGTCGGACATATAGCACACACAAGCACGAGTTTTTGTTGTGTTACCCACTTCCACAATCTGTGTTTTAAAAACAGGACTTCGCACACGACGACGAATCATAGTTACATTATCTTTAAAACTCTCAACAAAAGCCTCTCGTGAGCCTCTTTCCTGCATCTCTGTTGATGGTTCAAGAACTGCTCTTTTTGGAAATCCCTGAACACCAAACATCACCACAAAATGTGAGTCTTCCGTAAGCATTAAAATACTTCCATAAATAGCCTCACGGATTGCTTCGTCAATATCATTAGTTATGGCTTTATCAATACTTGCCGAAACTCTGTCAGCAGCAGAATAAATGAGTTTATCCCCACTCTCATCACTAAAATCTGCTTCAATAATAGGCAAAATCACTTGTTCGGTAGCAAGTAAACTATCACACATTCCGTCAACCATAACGAAATAGACTTTTTTACCAGACGCATTGTATTTTCTGTATTTAACATCAAAAGCATCTCCAAATTGCTGTTTGACATAAATCATATTTTTCTGCAAGTCTGTATCCACAAATCTCTTTTCTGTACTGTTATTATCCTTTATAGTTATCTCATCTATCTTTCTATCAAACCAATTTTCACTCATAAAAATCACCACTCTTATCTTTTACCAAATGATACAGAATATTACTGCTGTTTAAGGTCAAGATAACAATGGTGATGATATGTTTGTAACTTTAATAAGAACTGTGATTTTATATATTTTCGCAATTATCAGCATCCGTGTTATGGGCAAAAGACAAATTGGTGAATTGCAACCATCGGATTTAGTTGTGACACTATTAATTTCGCAGATTATTTCCATTCCCATTCAGGATACGGATATCCCCCTTGTAAACACCATTATTCCAATTTTATTGCTTGTGGGATTTGAGATTTTAACATCAGTTTTGAATATGAAAAGTATTAAATTTCGTTCTTTTATGCACGGACATCCCGTAGTTATTATTAATGACGGAAAACTTAATCAAAAAATGCTAAAGGAACTTCGGTTTACCCTTGATGATTTGCTTGAAGCGCTACGCCAAAAGGATGTTTTTGATATTTCGCAGGTGCAGTATGCCATTGTAGAAACCAACGGACAAATCAGTGTGCTTTTAAAGTCACAATATGATACCGTCACCAAGGAGGATTTGAACATTAAAACCCAGCCACAAGGATATAAATGTCCCGTTGTTATTGACGGCAAAATTGTTAATAAAAATTTTAGAATATGCAATATGACAAACCAAAAGGTTTCTAAGATTATCAAAAAAGAAAAGCTTCAGATAAAAGAAGTTCTTTTAATGACAGTTGATGCAACAGGTAATCATACAATTATAAGAAAGGATAAAATATGAAAAGAATAATAATTGCCATTTCTGCAATTTTAGGTGCCTTTATCATATCTTTTTCAGGGTTCTTTTCAGTTGATAATGCTTGTAAAAAACTTGAAAGCCATCTGTTAAATATCTGCTCGGTTGCCCAACAGCAGAATACTGAAAAGGCTACTGACTTATCCAACAGTGCAGTATCTATGTGGGAAGATGTGCACGGACTTATTGAAAGCTTTATCCGTCACGAAGAAACTGACAAGCTTGAGGAATTAATAAAAAGTCTCCCCGTATATGCCCAACAGGGCAATATGGAAAGACTTGAACAACAAGCAGATTTAGCCATCGACGAGTTACACCACCTAATCCGTAGCGAAAAGCCTATTATTAGTAATATTTTTTAGTTATTGATAAACGACCCATAAAAATAAATTTGACCTTTTTTGACCTTTCCTATTGACAAACAAAAAATAAAGGCTATAATAAGAATTGTAAAAGTCAAAGAAAGTCAAAGTCAAAAAGGAGTTGACTGTATGAATATAAGCAATATAATCGCATCAATGATTTCCGATATGCTTGAAGATGAAGGCTACACAGAAATTCAGCGAAACGAGTTGGCACAGAAAATCGGATGTGTCCCAAGCCAAATCAATTATGTTATTTCTTCCCGATTTACCCCCGAGCACGGCTATATTGTTGAAAGCCGTCGTGGCGGTGGCGGGTATATTAAAATCACAAGGGCAAGTTACGACACCGACTCTTTAAAAATGCACCTGATTAATTCAATCGGTCAATCCATGAATGAAAATACCTGTCGTGCCCATCTTAAAAACATGTATGACAGAGATATTATGGATGAAAAAACAGTAAAAATATTTTTGTCGGCCCTGACTGGAAACGCCTATCGTGATATTCCAAGAGAATACGGTGACATTCTTCGTGCATCAATTTTCAAACAAATGATACTTAATATAATGTAAGGAGTGAAAAATATGTTATGTCAGAATTGTGGTAAATATGAGGCTACAACTCATGTTAAAAGAATTATAAATGGTGAAAGTGCCGAGGCACATCTTTGTTCGGACTGTGCAAAGGCTCTTGGTTACAACGATGTTTTTGGTGGTTTTGGCAACACCTTTGGTGATTTGTTAGGTTCATTTTTTGGAGAGCCTCAGGTAGGTGCAATTAGTTCAAGAACAATTCATTGTGAAAAATGTGGAAACACCTTCAACGACATTGTAAATAGTGGAAAAATCGGTTGTGCCGATTGCTACACAACATTTTACGATAAACTTCTTCCGTCCTTACAAAGGATTCACGGAAAAACACGTCACGAGGGTAAAAATCCAACAATAATTAAGACGGAAGTAACAAATTCTCAAAATCCTATTGAAGAATTAGAAGAACAATTAAGAATTGCAATAAACGAACAAAATTTTGAAAAAGCTGCACAGCTTCGTGACAAAATCAACGAGTTAAAGGAGGGACAGAAATGAGTAACAGATGGTATTTAGGCGTCGGAGAACAAAGTGATATTGTTGTAAGCACCCGTATTCGTCTTGCAAGAAATTTAAATGAATATCCATTCCCAAATAAATTAAATACTAAAAGCCGAACTGCACTTAATAATATAATTAAAGATGCAGTTGAAATGGACAATAAATTTGACCTTCGCTTTGTGGAAATGAAGTCCCTTGCCCGATTTGAGGCAGCTTCTATGGCAGAAAGACACATTATCAGTCCCGAATTCGCATCTGACCACGACGGTAGAGCCTTGATGATTTCAAAGGACGAGGATATTTGTATAATGCTCAACGAAGAAGACCATATTAGAATACAGATAATGAAATCCGGCTTCGCACTTGATGAGGCTTATGAAGTTGCCGACGAAATCGACGATTTATTGGGCAGTAAATTAGAATATGCCTTCGACGAGAGAATTGGCTATTTAACACAATGTCCAACCAATTTGGGTACGGGTATGCGTGCATCTGTTATGCTCCATCTCCCTGCCCTTACAATGAATGGACAAATACACAAGCTTATTAACACAATATCAAAATTAGGTCTTACATTCCGTGGTGCATTTGGTGAAGGCACAAAGGCTACCGGGGATATGTACCAACTTTCCAACCAAATTACTCTCGGTATTTCCGAGGAATTTGCAATAAAAAATTTAAAAGCCATCACATTACAACTCTGTGCAAATGAACGTGCAGCAAGGGAAGAATTACTTAAATCCATTGACACAGAAGATGCTATTTTCAGAGCATTTGGAACTCTAAAATGGGCAAGACTTCTCTCAACACAAGAACTTATGGATAACCTTTCCCTTGTTCGACTCGGCTCTGTGGCAGGGAAAATCAGCGTACCCATTGAAACCCTTAACGAGCTTATGATTTCAATGCAACCTGCAAGTATCAATGTTTTAGCACAACAAAAACTGGAAGAAAAAGAACGTGATACAATAAGGGCAACAAAAGTACGAAACAGATTGAGTTAATAATGAAAACGGTGGCTTTGAAAAAAGCTACCGTTTTTAATTTTTTGTTGTAATCATATTATAATTTGAGGTGAATACAATGTATAATTTTACAGGTTTTAGTGAAAAAGCAAACATAGCCCTTAACAAGGCAGTAGAATGTGCCGAAGATTTAGGACACACATATATCGGTAGTGAACATATACTTTTAGGGCTTTTGGAGTCTGCCGATTCCGTCGCAGGAAAACTACTCCTTTCCAAAGGTGTGACAGGCAAAAAGGTATATGACATAATTAGGGAAACAGTAGGTGCTGGAATTCCAACTGAACTGACTCCATCGGATTTCACCCCACGAAGCAAACACATAATTGAAACTGCTCTTTATCTTGCAGTTTCAACAAATCAGTCTCTTGCAGGGACTGAACATCTTCTTATTTCAATTTGTCGTGAAGGCAACGGCTACGGATGTCAGTTGCTCACAAGAATGGGAGTTAACATTCAAAATCTCATAAGGGAATTGGCAGTAAGCCCGAAGCAACAGTCAAAGCCTTTCTCCCAACAAAAAAATAATAATTCCCAACTTGAAAAATACTCACGTGATTTAACTGCCCTTGCAAAGGAAAATAAAATCGACCCTGTAATCGGCAGAGAAAAGGAAATTGAACGTGTTATTCAAATTTTGAGTCGTCGCAGTAAAAACAACCCTTGTTTAATTGGTGAACCCGGAGTTGGTAAGACTGCGATTGCCGAGGGCTTGGCACTTAAAATTGCCAATGGTACTGTTCCCGAACTTTTAAAGGAGAAACGTATTCTTTCCCTTGATTTAACAGGTATGGTGGCAGGTACAAAATACCGTGGTGACTTTGAAGAACGAATCAAAGGTATTATTGACGAGGTGAAAAACTCGACTGATATAATTCTTTTTATTGACGAAGTGCATACTATTATGGGTGCGGGAAGTGCCGAGGGTGCAGTTGATGCAGCAAATATTTTAAAGCCATCTTTGGCTCGTGGTGAATTGCAGTTAATCGGTGCTACAACTATTGACGAATACCGTAAGAATATTGAAAAGGACGCTGCTCTTGAAAGAAGATTTCAACCTATTATTGTTGGTGAGCCAACTCCTGAGGATACCATTGAGATTTTAAAGGGAATTCGTGATAAATATGAGGCACACCACAAGGTAAAGATTACTGATGATGCTGTTAAATCTGCCGTAATTCTTTCCCACAGATATATCTGTGACAGATTTTTACCTGACAAAGCCATTGATTTAATTGACGAGGCTTGTTCAAAGGTAAGACTTATGTCTTTGACTCCACCTGACGAAATCAAGGAAATTGAAAAGAAAATTGCCACTCTCTGTGCAGAAAAAGAGTTGGCTGTAAACAGGCAGGATTTTGAAAGAGCTGCAAAGCTTCGTGATGAAGAAAAGGAATTGCAACAAAAATACAATTCCGAAAAAGCCAAGTGGCAATCGGAAGATAAAGCACGAGAAAAGCAAGTAACAGAAACCGAAATTGCAGAAATCGTGTCAGGTTGGACGGGTGTGCCGGTAAGTCAAATGACGGAGGAAGAAAGTCAAAGACTTTTAAGAATGGAAGATGAACTTCACAAGAGAATTGTGGGACAGGATACAGCAGTTACTGCTATCGCAAAGGCAATCCGTCGTGGCAGAGCAGGACTTAAAGACCCAAAACGACCAATCGGCTCATTCATTTTCTGTGGCCCAACAGGTGTTGGTAAAACTGAACTTACAAAGGCTCTTGCCGAGAGTATGTTTGGTGATGAAAACGCTATGATAAGACTTGATATGAGTGAATTTATGGAAAAACACACCGTTTCAAAACTCATCGGCTCACCTCCGGGCTATGTAGGATTTGATGAGGGTGGTCAACTGACAGAAAAAATTCGTAGAAAGCCTTATTCCGTAGTACTTTTTGATGAAATTGAAAAGGCTCATCCCGATGTATTCAACACGCTATTGCAAATTCTTGACGACGGTATTTTAACTGACTCACAAGGCAGAAAAGTTGACTTTAAAAATGCAGTAATCATAATGACCTCCAATGTTGGTGCAAGACTCATTAACGAAGAAAAAGCCACGTTCGGCTTTACTGCAAACGAAAATAACCACTCTGAAGAAAAAATCAAAGAGGCTGTTATGGGCGAACTAAAAAACACTTTCCGTCCTGAATTCTTGAACAGAATTGACGATATAATTGTATTTTCCAGACTGAATGAGAACGACATCATGGAAATTGCAAAACGCCTTTTAAATGGATTGGAAAAACGAATGGAAAGTCTTGAAATAGGTATAACCTTTGACGATAGTGTTGTCCATTTCATTTCTAAAGCAGGATATGACAAAATCTATGGTGCACGACCATTAAAAAGAGCGATACAAACGAAAATTGAAGACGTACTCTCCGAAAAAATTCTTGAAAAAATAATCGAAAAGAACAAAAATTATGTTTGCTCAATGGCAGATGGCGAGTTGAAGGTCGAAAGCAAATAGACAAAATATAATTAACAGAAAAAAGAGAGTGGAATCCACTCTCTTTTTGTTATGAACCTATTACAAAACTTACTTTTGCATTGTTTTGTGCGAGAATTGCATCAATAATCAACACCACCGATATAATTGGCACCGGGTCAACTCCATCGGCAATATCCACAGAATACGCATCGCCCCATGTAAACCATTCCTTTGAAATTGTTGCGATTGTATAATCTCCGTGGTAAATCTCATATTCGTGGGCAAGAAAATCACCCTCAACATCCCAATCGTAGCCTGTGACGGTAAATTTCTGTTTGAAAAGTGTGATGTGTTTCACAACCTCGGCAACATCCTCACCGTTAATCTTTATGAAAAAACGTGGCAGAAAAGATAATACTTTCTGGTGAATATGTGCTTTGTGGTTATTATCCTTATCAAAAATGTCAAGCTTTTTACCAATGCTGAAAAGCTCACCTTCAACCCAGTATGCTTCGTTTTCACGTTCATCATAGATTTTGAATTTATCAACAAAACTCAAAGCCTTTTGTTTCATATAGAATTTCATATTCGTCACCCAACATCCATTGTTAACTTATAAGGCTTTCCCCTCTTTTGTGAACAATGGCAATTCTTCAAGGAAGATGATGTCATCACGCTTTGCGGCATCTCCCTCGGCAAGAATAAACATTCTGCCACAAACGATGCCACCTGCATCATTAACTAATTTCTCAACTGCTGCAAGTGACTGTCCAAGGGACACAACATCGTCAACAATGAGTATTTTTTTACCTTTCATTAACTCAGCATCTGCCATATCCAAATAGAGTTTCTGTTCACCCTCAGTTGTGATTGAGTTAACTGTTGACTCGAAAACGCCACTCATATAGAGCTTTGGTTTTTTTCGAGCAACAAAATATTTCTGATTCCCCTGTAATCTTGCCATTTCGTGAGCAAGAGGGATACCCTTAGCCTCCGCTGTGATTATGTAATCATATTCGGGGGCTTTTTTTAGCAATTCTTCGGCACAAGCAGTTGTTATTTCCGGGTCACCGAAGATTACAAAACCTGCAATCATAAGTTCATCATTAAGTGGACAGAGTGGTAAATCTCTCTGTACCCCTGCAATATTCATTCTGTGAAACATAATAACTCTCCTTTAAATGCAAAAGAGGACGGAAATCCTTCCATCCTCCATTTCGCTAATTATTCAGCCAATGCACGATTGAGCCATACTTCTGCAATATCCAATGCGGCATAAAGGCCTTTTTTCTCGCTTGATTTTACGATTTTCTCACGAATACTTACATTAGGGTCAGTATTAATTAACTGAACTGAAACCTTTGAAGCAACTTCAACATCATCAACCGGCTTTGTTGCAAGAATTTGCATCATAATAACATATTTTTCATTTGGGAAGCCGTAGTAAATTGTGTTGCCGTTTCTTACTAATGGTTTGCCTTTATAAGTGAGAAACTTTTCGTTATCTTTTGCCAAAACGAACACCTACTTATCTCTTTGAGTTTTTGAGATAATCCTTTACAAGGTCCTGTAAAAGTTCATCTCTGTCAAGGCGACGAATAAGGCTTCTTGCATTGTTATGAGTTGTAATATAAGTTGGGTCCTCGGAAAGAATATATCCAACAATTTGGTTAATTGGGTTGTATCCCTTTTCAACCAACGCATCATAAACAGTAACAAGAATCTGACGTGTTGTTTCCTCACGTTCATCCTTTAAGGAAAATTGAATTGTCTTGTTAGGGTCAAGCATTTCGCCACCTCCTGATAATAATTATATTTATTATATACTTCTTTTCTATAAATTACAATACCAAAATTGAATAATTTCACATTTGAACACTATCCACACAGTACGAACAAACACAAAAACTGTCGGTTAAATTATAACCGACAGTCTCTCATTATATAAGTTTTTCAACATCCGAAAGCTTAATTCGTTTTGACACGATAAAGGTTTTGCGTTTTTGCTTGCCTTTATCTGTATCATATTTGCCGTTTTCTTTTTCTTCAGGTGAAAAAATGCCATAAGAAGATGTTACAATTGTGCCGTCTTTCAGCACAACATTACCACAATAGCCCGTATCTGCATTGGCAACTATTGACGGCTTGTTCTGATGTGGTAAATATGTATGAGCAATTTTAATTCTATATTGACCTTCATTCCTGTTTTTAAGGTCATCATAAGTGCCGACCCAAGCAATCCAACCCTCAGAATACCATTTCTTTTCGCCACCGAGTTTTCTCATTCTCTTAACTCGTTTACTCTCACGCTCAATAGAGCGGAAAGTGATGAAAAGTCTGCCGTCGGGCAACCATTCTGCCTTATGGCGTTCACCATTAAGGGAAACCGGTGCTTCTTGGGGCTTTGACCAAGTTTCGCCCTCATCAGTTGAGAAAATCAAAAGACTTGTACATGTCTTTTTATTACAACGAGCAATAAGACAAAGTTCGTCGCCCATTCCCCTGCCCGAACGGACACACTCAACCTCGCAAATACCAGCATAAGTTTCAATATCACGATACTGTGAAAGATATGGTTCAGGTTTAGACCATTGTTCATTACCGTTTTCTTGGAAGGTGAGAATGGTTTTGTAGTTTACAAAGTCACTATCGTGGAAAACACCCATCCATTTATCTACAAATTCACCATTTTCTTTAAGGCGGGTCAAAGAAGCCATTGCAACGATTGGAATAAGTGGCATTTCACTATCATTATCCCAAAAGCGTTTGAATTCTGTCCAGGTTTTGCCCTCATCAAGAGAGATTGAACTATTAAAGCCCCCCGGTGTTGACATACCCGGCCATTTTGAGTTTGCAGAAATGAGAATCAGTTTTTCGTCACCATTTTTAAACTGTAAACGATAAACTGTTGGTGTTTCAAGGGATTTTTCCCATGATGTTGGTTGATTTTCTATTGTCTTATTATATGTCAATCCGCCATCATCACTGATTTTTGAAAGCACCGCCCCTTTGCCGTGTCCCTTGGGATAAAATGTAAGAATATCGCCATTATTTAAAATCACTGAATCGGGATGTCCCAAATATGCCGCACTATCATCAACAATGGAATACTCAAACAAATACCCCAGATTTTCTGGGGTATTTTCAGGTTTAACACTTAAATCTACAAGTGGTATTTTATAATAATCAACTTTTGTAGGAAAAGGTTTCTTCTTGAATAACATAATTATTTATTCCAATTCTTAAGTCTTTCGCTTGCAAGATAAGCTGCACCGAGCATACCAGCTTTATTGCGAAGCTGTGCTTTTTCAATTCTTACATGCTTGTAGTTAGGCTCAAGCTGTGCGTCAACCTTTTCGCGAATATCTTTGATAAGCATATCTTCTGCCATAATGCCACCGCCAAGCACAATAAGACTTGGGTTAAAGATGTAGCAAAGGTTACGAAGACCCAATGCGATTTCGTCTTCCCACTTATCAATTTCTTCTTTGATGATTGGATTCTGAAGATTTTCTTCCATAAAAATCTCTCTGCCATTCATTGGCTTGCCCATTCTCTCTGAAACTGATGTTGTGAAAACACGACAAGCGGCATAAGCTTCATAGCAACCAATTCTGCCACAAGTACAAGGTCTGCCGTCTTTGTGAGTTGCCATATGACCGAATTCGCCACCAGCATATTTTGAGCCACGGTAAACGTCGCCATTGATATAGATGCATCCGCCAACACCTGTGCCATAAGTAAGGCAAAGGAAGTCACTTTCACCCTTAGCAGCACCGAATTGTGCTTCACCAATTGCTGCACAGTTTACATCATTATCAACTGCAACAGGAACATTGAACTCTTTTTCAAAAACACCACGAAGGTCTGAATGGTTATAATTTGGAATATTACCAACACCATCATGAATAACACCGTTTGCAAAGTCAACCTGACCTGCAGTTGAAATGCCGATAGCGTCATACTGACCTTCATACTCTTTGAGCTTTGCTTCCATAGCTCTTAATACCATATTGTCAGTATCTTTATATGTGTTTGTTGGGAATTCTTCTGAAAAAAGAACATTGAAATTCTCATCAACAAGACCAAATTTAATAGCTGTTCCGCCTACATCAAATGCGATAATTTTCATATTAGCATCTCCTTGTGAACTAAATTATTTATATCTGTATATATAATCAAAATAATTATATAGTATTTTTCCTTTATTTACAATAACATTTTTAAAAAAGTTGTTTGCATTCCGTTCAATTATTGCAACAAATATTTGTATAATTTGTTAATTTTCATTTTTACTCTTGTATATTTTTTTAAAATAGTATAGAATATATTCGTTATTGTAGAAAAGTATGTGTTTAATTTCACAGTCATTTATTCTACAACGAAAAAAATGTTCGTAAAGGTGGTTTTTCCCGTGGAAAACAACAAAAAAACTCAAGCCGAGCTTTATCGTGAAGAACGTAAAGAGCGTCTTGCAAAGGCTGCTGAAAAAAGCGCAAAAAAAGCACCTAAAACAATGAAAGCAAAAAAACTTGCTAAAAAAATAATTGCTATTGTTCTTGCAGTTGTAGTTGGTCTTGGTGCAGTTTATGGTGTTCTCAGTTTCTTTGATGTTCCTGAAAAGGTAATTAAAGTATCTATTGATAATGCCGACAATACAAAAACTTACAAATTCAGTGTTGGCGAATACAATTATTACTATTTCACAACATGGCTCAGCTTCTATCAACAGGCTGCACAGTATGAACAGTATATGGGCACTGGTGCCGGTCTTATGTACACAGGCTTTGATTATTCAAAAGCTCCTTCTGACCAGGAATTTACAGAAGATACAGCAAAAATGCTTGGTGTTACAATGGAAGAATTGGGCAATCCTAAGAACCCAACATGGGATGATGCAATTAAATTCGCTGCAGTTAATAACATTGTTTCTGTAAAATATGGCTCTGATATGGCAAAAGAAAACAACCTTACTCTCACAGATGAAGAAAAGAAGGACATTGAGAGCAATATTACTCAACTTGAAGAAACTGCTCACAAGAGTGATTACAGTGTTAACAGATGGCTTCGTGCTCAGTATGGTAAGGGTGTTACTGAAAAGGTAGTTCGTCAGGTTCTTGAAGAAAACTATCTTTCATCAAAATACTTTGAACATGTAAGTAATAAAATCACAGAAGCTGTTACAGATGCTAACATCAATGAAGAATACAACAAGGATAAGGATGCCTTTGACCTTGTTGATATCAGATTGTATTCTTTTAAAACAACTATTAAAGAAACAGACCACAAAGACCTTTCAGATGAAGAACACGAAAAGCTTCACGAAGAGGAATATGCAAAGACAAAGAAACTTGCTGACGAATTCCTTGCAAGTGTAAAAGATGAAGATTCTTTCATCGCCGCTGCAAAGAGAGCAATTCTTACAGCTGATAATAAGAGCACAAAGGACCCTGATGAAACAACATTAGTTGAAAAGACAACAAAGGCTTCACTTACTTCTTCATCAGAAGAACTTGCAAAATGGGTTTATGACGATGCTCGTCAGGTTGGCGACGTAACAGTTATCGACGGTGGCGAAGGAACATATTATGTTGTAATGATTAAGACTCTTCCTTATCAGGATTTGTCGTTTGCTTCAGCTAACGTAAGACACATTCTTGTTAAATTCCCAACTGACAGTTCAACAGGCAAGACCACTATTAAGGACGAAGAAAAGCCTACATACAAAGCAAAGGCACAGAAGATTCTTGATGATTTCCTTGCAAATGAACCAACAGAAGATAAGTTTGCTGCTCTTGTAAAGGAAAAGACAGAGGATACAGGTTCTAAGTCAACAGGTGGTCTTTACGAAAACGTTGCAGATGACGGACAATATGTTCAGTCATTTGTAGATTGGACTGTTGATGCAAGCCGTAAGCCAGGCGATACAGGAATTATTGAAACAGAATACGGTTACCATATTATGTACTTTGTTAAAGCAAACGAAGGTCTTAAATGGCAGACAGATGTTAAGGCAAAGATTGTTTCTGACCAGTACAATGCTCAGGTTAACGAAGTTATCGAAAACGAAACAAAGAATATCAAGCTTGATACTGCTCTCCTTAACTACATGACAAAGAACATCGAAAAGACAATTAAAAAACTTATTGTTGCTAATTCATAATTAAGCATAATTTAAGCCTTACCGATTGGTAAGGCTTATTTTTTTACTTTATTTTCTTTTTTATAATTGAACCAACAGTTGCAACTGTTGCCACAGCACCTGCTATTGGTAAGACGTATTTCTTTGCAATTAGTTTTACTGCATCCACACTTGTTGGTGCGTAAGTATAGAAACCGTGCTTTATTTTTTTAGTAATCTTAAAATCATCAAGGTCATCAACAGTTAATGTCGTAGTTGTGAAATCAATGGGATTGGTTTCTTGGAAATCAAAAATTCTAACTCCCCTTTTTCTGCCCGGACCATATACATTAAATCCACAACCCTGAGTATAACCCATTTTCATTCCCTTATATTCACCCACAAAGGAATTGTTGTGGTCGTGACCGAAAAACATAGCCATTACATCGCCTTTTTCATTCATCACATCAAACTGACCACCATTTTCTTTTGGTACACTTGGTGTTTCACCGATAAATGTGCGATTATCAATTTTGACTCTTTCAGGATTGACGGAGAAGAATTTACCTTCCCACTGCCTAAAACCTCTTGCACTATTCGGTGTCCCCTGTGGCACTTCCATAAGCAATTCGTAAATTTCTTCAACAGGAATATGTTGGAAAACTATTGATGGCACATAGTCACCGTTTTCTTCTTTAAGTTTATCTCTCGTTTTCTTATACCATTCAAGTTGATTTTCGTGAACGTGGTCACAAGTACCGTCAAGAGTTGCTGTAAGACTATCTACAAGATAAATATTGAGCTTTGTTTTGCCATCTTCACCCTTAACTTCAAGGTTATGGTTGCAATATCCGTCAATTTCATCATCAGCATTATACGCTACGCAGTTTTCGTGCGATGAATATATCTCAAACTGTTCTTTCTTAGAAATTGAAAAAGCCTGATCATCATGATTACCAAATACAAAAGTAAATGGAATCCCCGTTTCATCAAGTGGCACAAGTAATTTATTTATACATTCTGTGACCTTCTTTTTGTTGTCGCCACCCATTAAATAAAAACCATAGCCCTTAATCTGGTCACCTGTAAATACAACTAAATCAGGTTTTGCCATTTTTAATGCTTCACGGATAAAACGAACAGTATCGTGGGATGTGTTCTGCGTATCCTGAACATCGGCAATCTGCATTATACGAAATTTTCCATTGTTAAATTTAAGCTCCATAGTATTCACCTCATGAACATTATTTTATCATAATAAAATATAAATAACAACATAAGATTTTCGACAAAAAAGACGGAGTTGAAATCAACTCCGCCAAATCTGTTTTTATTAAAATTATACTTTGCGTTTTGCAATTATCCTGAAAATCCCATTCCTAACAGGACAAACCACCAGGAGTGTGTTATTGTGCCAAGTGCTATATTGTAAATACTGTATGCAATATTTATAAGCAAACTGAATATTGCAATTTGAAAAGATTTAATTTTCACCATAGATTTTTGCCTTGCCTACAACGCAATTAATAATAATTTTGCTTATATCCTCAATAGAATCCTGACATTCCTTGTTAATCCATTCTGTAACAACAGCAGTAATGCCTGTAAGATAGAATTTCAGGATATATCCTCTCTCATTTTCGGGAAAATTAAAACGACCTAATAAAGGGTTGAAAATCGCCTGAAACATATCATTATACATTGAATTAAAATTCAAAGAATTAAGGTGTTTAAGGCATGTTTTGAAAATCCTTTGATTTTCCTTAACATAAGTAAGGTAGGGGGTTAAATATTCAGGTGTGATAAACAACAAATCTTCTAACTTACTGTTTTGGTAGTCAATAATAACCTTGCTTCGGTTTGCTGAAAAATAGCTAAGAAAGTTGTCGATAATATAGTCAGACGCTTCCTTTAATAAGTCGTTTGTATTTTCGTAATGAAGATAGAATGTTGAACGATTAACACCTGCTTCTTTGCAGATTTCCTTAATGGAGATGTACTCAAAATCCTTCTTTTCAAGAAGTTTAAGAAGTGCGTTGTCCATTTTTACTGCTGTATTAAAGTACTTGCTTTCATTCTTATTCATCTGACAACCTCCTTCCTAATATTTAGCTAATTATTTTTCTTCGCTGATTTCACGAGCGAGCTGTACTATTTCAAAAGCGTATTTTTTCTTGCCTTTTTCAAGAATTTTCTTGTAAATCGGATAGTTGATACCACAACAAGCAAAGCCAATGATACCAATTACAATTCCAAGTACCATAAACGCTGTTGTTCCACCGATAACGTTCATTGCAAGGCTCATTCCAAGACCTGCAACAAGTGAAGAAATAATGCCGAAGGTAAAAGCAAATATATTTGCCGGTTGTTTTGCCTTCTGGTCAAGTTTTTTAAGTGCTAAAATTTTTGAATCTTCCTTTGGTGCATATTCCTTTGCGATTGATTCTGCGTAAATTTTGTCTGTGTTCATTATTATAACCTCCTTTTGATTACAAGACAATTATAAATAATGAGAAACACAAACTGAACAACAAGTTTTTGATTTTTTGTTGATTTAAAAATAAAAAAGACGGAGTCGAAACTCCGTCTTAATTTATTTGTTTGATTATTTAAGGTTAGCCTTAAGTGTTTCAAGTTCTGTAACGAGTGCTTCAGGAAGCTTGTCACCGAATTTACCATAGAATTCTGCGATACCTTCTGCTTCTGCTGCCCAAAGGTCCTTATCAACGTCAAGGATGCTTTCAAGTGATTCAACTGAAACTTCACCTTCAAGACCTTCAAGGTTGATGTCCTTAGCGTATGGAAGGTAACCGATTGCTGTTTCCTGAGCATCTACTTCGTTTTCGCAACGCTTGATAATCCATTCAAGAACACGGAGGTTATCACCGAAACCTGGCCACATGAAGTTGCCTTCGTCGTCTTTTCTGAACCAGTTAACATTGAAGATTTTTGGAGCCTTGTCAGCATCAAGAGTCTTACCAATGTTAATCCAGTGCTGCCAGTAGTCACCCATATTGTAACCGCAGAATGGAAGCATAGCCATTGGGTCACGACGAACAACACCTACTGCACCTGCTGCAGCTGCTGTTGTTTCAGAAGCCATGATTGAACCTACGAATACACCGTGATTCCAGTCACGTGACTGATATACGAGTGGAGCAAGTTTTGCACGACGGCCACCGAATACGAAAGCAGAGATTGGAACACCTGCTGGGTTTTCGAATTCTGAGCTGATGCATGGGCAGTTTTCAGCTGGAGCTGTGAAACGGCTGTTTGGATGAGCAAGGTTTTTGCCTTCTGCTTTCCATTCAACACCATTTGTTTCGATACCTGTCCATTCAACTGCATTTACTGGAGGATTCTTGTCAAGACCTTCCCACCAAACTGTATTGTCGTCAAGGTTACGAGCAACGTTTGTGAAGATTGTGCCCTTCTTTGTTGAAGCAAGAGCATTTGGGTTTGACTTA